>DASUAS010000052.1:0-2762 GCA_035763625.1 Acidimicrobiia bacterium | reverse complement strand
GACATGCAGTACCACGCGTGGCTCTTCGGGATGCGCGCGGGCATGGAGTCGATGCTCACCGGCGACTCGTTCTCCGGGACCTACGCCGCGCAGCTCGGTTGGGCCAACCGCGCGTACCCCGAGGCCGAGCTCGAGGAACAGGTGCTCTCGATCGCGACCCGCATCGCCCAGATCCCCGTCGACCTCCTGCAGATCAACAAGCGCACTGTGCACCGGGCCATGGAGGTCATGGGCCTGCGCTCGTCGATCCGGGCCGGCACCGAGCTGAGCGCCCTCGCCACCCACACCGAGTCGATGAAGAAGTTCGTGTCCGGCATCCAGTCGAGCGGCCTGCGCGCCGCGCTGGACGAGCGCGACACCCCCTTCGGCGACTACCGCACCTCCGAGCCCCACGGCGGTTGATCCGGGCGCGCTGACGCGTCCGACACGAGGATCTACCGTTCCCTCGTGCACGGGGGGAGAACGGCGACAAGGGTGATGGGGGTGATGGTGGTCGCGTGCGTCGCCGTGGCCATGCTCGTGGTGGCAGCGGCGCCGTCGAGTGCGGCCGATTCCACCGGTGCGACGGACGCGTCGGCCAATCCCTTCGCGCCCAAGGACGGGTTCTGCACCAAGGCAGGACCACCGGCCACCGGCGACCCGATCAAGGTCGTGCAGATCCGCTCGGAGCTCGAGAAGTACGAGCCGCTCGGGTACTCGCTGCCGGTCGGGAACGTGAACGACATGTTCCAGGTGTTCACCGACCAGATCAACGCGTGCGGCGGCATCCGTGGGCGCAAGGTCGTGCTCCAGAACGAGCAGTACGACCCGACCGACGCCGCCAGCCGCGACGCCGCGTGCATCGCCGCCACCGAGGACGACAAGGCGTTCGTCGTGGTGAACGCGAACACGTTCACCGGCACCGGCCCCTTCTGCGTCGCCGGCGACCACAAGACACCGCTGCTGTACGTGGGCGGCGCGACCGACGCGCAGTACCGGGCGTCGAAGGGGCGCCTGGCATCGTTCGGACCGTCGGCCGACGGCCAGGTGCGGCTCCTCGCCGCCGATCTCCTCCAGAGCGGCGCGCTCAAGGGCAAGAGGGTCGCGTTCGCGTCCACCGACCTCCCCGACCAGGTCGACGTGGTCCAGCAGGCGCTCGTGAACCGGCTGAAGAAGGCCGGCGTCAAGGTCGTCGCCTACGACGTGCTTCCCTGCCAGGGCAACATCGTGTGCACGCAGCCGATCCCCCAGTCCGTCATGAAGCTCGCAGGGACGAAGCCCGACGTGGTGATCCCGGTCATGACCGCGACGACGCTTCCGGTCTACGTGAACGAGATGCAGAAGGCCGGGATGCAGGCCAAGATCTACGAGACGTCGTACAACGCGCTCGGCACCGACCTCGTGCAGAGCAAGGTCCTGGAGGTGGGCGGACCCGACCTGGCCAAGTACTACGACGGCGCGACGCTCGTCTCCGCCACCGTGACCGGCGACTGGCGCCTCCCCGGGTTCTCGCCCCCGCCGATCGGCACCATGTGCAACGACGTCTACTCGAAGAACACCAAGACCGGGGACACGTTCCAACCCGACACCGACGGCTACACGAAGTGGGGCATGGTCGGCCTCGCGTGCACGAACATGCGGATGATGGCGCGCGCGATGTACGAGGCGGGCCCGAAGCTCACCCAACAGTCGTTCGTGGACGCGCTGCGCACGCTGCCGCCGGACCCGATCGGCGGCATCGGCGGCGCGCCGGTCGTCGTCTTCATCGACGGCAAGACCACCCCCACCACCGCGTTCGAGAGCACGGCGAGCTACCCGTGCAAGCAGCCCGCCCCGCCCGAGAACACCATCTGCTTGATCCCCGTGAGCACCAAGGCGCGCACGGTCAAGCCGTAGCCGCAGCGATCAGAAGACGCCGAAGCCCTCGAGCAGCAGCGCGACACCGAACACGACGAACATCACGCTGGCGAAGATCGTGATCGCACGCTCGGGCAGGCGCTTGCCGAGCAGCCGACCGATGACGATGGCGAGCGCGTCGGCGGCGACCATCCCCAGCGTCGATCCGATCCACACCCACCACGGGTTGTCGGTCGACGCCAGCGTGATCGTCGCCAACATGGTCTTGTCGCCCAGCTCGGCGAGGAAGAACGCGCCGCTGGCGGCGGCCACCGCCGAGCGGCTCGACTGACGCTCGACCTTCGCCTCCTCGTCCTCACTGAGGGTGTCGCCCCGGATCGTCCACGCCGCGAAGCCCAGGAACGCGAGTCCGGCGGCGATGTTGATCACGTCGGTCGGGAGGCTCACCGCCAGCACCGCGCCGAGGAGCACCGAGACCGCGTGCACCGAGGCGGTGGCGATGGTGATGCCCACGAGGATCGGGACGATGCGGTAGCGGGTGGCGAAGGTGAGCGCCATCAGCTGGCTCTTGTCGCCCATCTCCGCGACGAAGATCACCGCGAAGCTCACGAGGATGGCGTTCATGGGACTCTCCTCCTACCCGGAGGAGGCCTCCTGCCCGGAAGAGAAGGCACGACCTCGACCGGGCATCCGTCGGGCGGGTGCCGGTCGAAGGTCTCGTTCGCCCCGCCGTGCGGGACCCGGACGGCCGGGGCTCATCACCCAGCATGTCGACCGTCCGGCGAGGAACTACTCCCCTTCGCCGTGGCCCACGGTAGCGGAGCGCGAGCGAGCCGACCCAGTGCGATCCACTGCGCGACGAAGGGATCGAGTTCTACCGCCTGCTGCTCCGAGCGGGCGTGTCGGCGCGCTGGCGCCAGGTCATG
>DASUAS010000051.1:0-7167 GCA_035763625.1 Acidimicrobiia bacterium | reverse complement strand
CTCGCCGATCCGTACGACTTCGAGCACCTCATCGCGCGGTGGGACGAAGCGGAGGAGCTCGTGGCCCGATGGCCAGGAAGGTTCGCGGCGCTCGCGCTCGTCGATCCGGAGCGCGGGATGCGAGGCGTGCGCGAGATGCGTCGGCGGCTCGACGTGCCGTGGGTGATCGGTTCGTACCTCCACACCCACAGCTGGGATCGTCGGCTCGACCACGCCGACCTGTATCCGTACTACGCGGCGTGCGCCGACGCTGGTGTTCCCGTCGCCGCGCAGGCAGGGACGTCGGGCGGCCTCATGCCGAGCGAGTGCGGTCGCCCGATCTCGGTCGACCGGCCCGCGCTCTACTTCCGCGACACGCCGTTCGTGCTCTCACATCTCGGGTGGCCGTGGTGCGACGAAGCGGTGGCCATGGCGCTGAAATTCCCCAACGTGTACCTCGGCACCGGCGCCTACCCGCCGCGCCACTGGCCGGCGCCCGTGCGCGACTTCTTGCGCGGACCGGGGCGCGCGAAGGTGATGTTCGCGACCAACTTCCCGACCGTCGGCCACCGCCATGCGCTGGCGCAGATCGGGGAGCTGGCATTGCCCGAGCCGGTGGAGGCCGACCTCCTCGGCGGCACCGCCCGGCGCGTGTTCACGAGACTCGACCAGATCGGAGGCATCTCATGATCGGCACTGCATCATGATCGGGAACGCGTCATGATCGGGAAGGTCTACGGCATGCCGCCCCAGCCGCCGGTCGAGGGGCAGACGCACCGCGTCCCGGCGGGTGCGGTCACGCTCGGGGTCGAATACCGCGCGCTCGACCCGGAGTCGTTGCGCGCGACGTACGCCGACGACCCCGCGTACCTCGCCGAGCTCGAAGCGCGCTCACCCGACGGCGGGTTCACCGACGAGGGCGTGTCGATCCACGTGTGGGGGCGCGACGACGGCCACGAGTACCTGCGCTTCGACGTGTTCGCCGACGAACCCCACTACCACTACGTGCACAACACCGGCGCGAGCGGCGACGTCGTGAACAACGTGATCGACTTCGACGCGGTGGCCTCCGGTGAGATGCTGCCCTGGGTGCTCGACTGCCTGCGCACGCGGCTGCCCGAGATGCTCCGCGCCGCCGGAGGTGAGACGGTGGCGGCGGATGTCGATCCCGTCCTCGTGGCGCGCGCGACCGACGACGTGGCGCGCCTCGCGGAGGCGGTCCGGGGCTCGTGACGTGAGTGGCGTCGAGCTCGGAGTGGCCGACCGGACCGTCGTCGTCGCCGGTGCCGGTGGCGACGGCATCGGCACCGGCGTGAGCACGCTGCTCGTGCGGAGCGGCGCGACGGTGCTGGGCCTCGACGTCGATCGCGACGCGCTCGTGCTCACCGAGCGGGCCGTCGGCGACGACGCGGCGCGCTTCGTCCCGCTCGTTGCCGACGCCACCGATGCGGCCGCGGTCGACGACGCGCTGGGTGCGCTCGACGGGTTGCCGCCGCTGTGCGGGCTGGTCCACGTCGTGGGCGGCATGCCCTTCTCCGACTGGCGCACCGTCGTCGACATGGCGCCCGAGCGGTTCGCGGCGGTGGTGGAGCTCAACCTGCAGTCGGCGTTCGTCACCACGCAGGCCGTCGCGCGCCGGTTGGTCGGCGGCGGTGTGGGCGGGAGCATCGTGGTGATCTCGTCGATCAGCGGTGTGCAGGCGATGCCGTTCGGCGCGCCGTACGCGGCGGCCAAAGCGGGGATCCTCGCATTCGTGCGCACCGCTGCCCTGGAGCTCGGGCCCCAGGGCGTGCGGGTGAACGCGGTCGCCCCGGGGACGGTCCGCACCGCTCACAGCGAGCAGGGGACGCCCACCGTCGACTCGATCGAGGAGCAGCTCGCGATCCCGCTGCGGCGGCGGGGTGCACCGGTCGACATCGCGGGGGCGGTGCTCTACCTGCTGTCCGACCTGGCGTCGTTCGTGACCGGGCACACGCTGGTCGTCGACGGCGGATCGTCGGCGCGGCCCTCGTTCCTCGACGCCGACAATGTGCCCGTGTTCGTGCGGAGCCCCGACCTCCGCGCCCGCCTGCTACAACCGCGTGCTCCACGCGCGTGAACGGGGAGGAACCATGTCGCCAGTCATCGACCAGGCCGTCACCTGGAGGAAGGTCGAGGAGCGCCTCGCGACCGAGACCGATCCGGTGTTGCGGCGCAACCTCGAGACCGTCCTCGCGCACATGAAGTCGGAGTCTGCCGGTGACATCGACGGGCTGCTCGACACGCTCGCCGACGACGTCCACTACCACGCGTACGGCGCACCGGATCCCCTGAGCAGCCCCGTGGGCAAGGAGGGCGTGCGCGGGTTCTACGAGCGGTTCGTCGCGTCGGGGGCCGGTCGGTTGCAGCTCGACATCGACCGCCTGGTGGTCGACCGCGACTGCATCCTCACCGAGGGTGTCATGCGCATGGCCTACCCGGGGCGCACGCTGCAGGCGATGGGCATCGAGGTGGACGATCCCGACGCGCACTACCTCTACGAGGCGCGCATGGCGACGCTGTGGCCCTTCGACGCCGACGGCAAGATCCTCGGTGAGGACACCTACACCGGCAGCGACGGCTTCGCCGGCATCGCGGCGCGCAAGCTCGACGAGGCCGACATCGTGGAGTTCACCGGGTAGACGCGGGTCACTCGTCCCGCTCCCACTCGTCGCGGAGTGCATCGAGGTCGAAGCCGTCGTAGAGCCCCGGGAAGGATCCGAGGATCTGATCGAAGGCCTTCGCCGACGCTTCGTCTGGCTCGTCGTGCTCGAACGGTTCGATCCAACCAGTCTCATCGGTCGCCGAGCCAGAGCGCGGGCAGATCTCCGTCGACGACGTCGAGGACGGCGGCCACGTCTCCCCGGTTGACGAGCGTGAGCGAGCTGTAGGCGCGCTCTCCGCGTTGCGCGTCCTCGCTGAAGAGCTCAGCCACACAGACCACGTCGTTGCCGTCACGTGCGAGCACCGCCACGTTGCCGCTCTTCGCGTCGGCGCCGATGATCACCCGGGGCGATCCGCGTGCGTCGAGCACGGTGACCCGCCTGGTCACGACCTCGGTGGACAGCGTCGAGCGGAGGGCGTCGAGGTCGCGGCGGAGCTCGTGGATCGCGACCGATGCGCTGGCCAGCGACTCGGGCGGTCGACGCAGCCGTCGCCGGTGCTTCTTCCCCACGGTTCGGACTCCTCGCTCGTGACTGACGGGGGAAGTCCGGCGATCCAAGGTCGAGGTGCGGCCGGTGATCGACCAGGTGATGACCGTCACACCCCTCGCGTAGAGTCCACGACAGCACTTCCCACCCGACTTCCCCCGCTCGATCGAGAGGAGGGAGTCGTGGATGTCGATCCTGCACGCAAGGGTGCGCGGTGCCGACGACGTGGTGGCGCTGGCGCGCGAGCTCGTCCCCGACGGGGATGTGGAAGGGATGGTCGTGGTGGGGCTCGATCGCGAGTCGCGCCCGTGCGGCGTGGCGCTGAACCCGAACCATCGGGCGCTGTCGTTCGTGAAGGTGTGGGAGCTCCGCGCGCTGGCGGAGGAGCTCGAGGCGTGCTCGTTGGTGGTGATGCTGTTCCCGTCGGGTGCGTGCCGAGCGCCGACGCATCACGAGATCGGTGCGTTCGTCGACCTCGCCCTGCGCGCCCACCGCGCTCAGGTGCTCCTGCGCGACTGCATCGTGGTGCGGGCCCACCACTGGTGGTCGCTGCGGGAGCTGAGTGCGGAGAGCTGCGGTGGATGAGCCTTGTGGGTCTAGGTCGATAGCGTCGAGAGCGAAGAGGCCTCGCCGATCGCAGGAGGCGATGGCCCTGCTTCGCGACGCGATCGTCCAGATCGTCGCCGACACGACCGACGAAGCGCGACAGCAACCATGGGAGGGGCCTCCACGTGGGCGACAGCGTCGAGGTCGATGCTCTTCCCCCGGCGACGTTGCTCTCACTGGTGCGAGATGCGATCGAGCGACACGTGGACCCCGCCAGGGTCGCGGTGCTGGAAGCCGCCGAGACGTCGGAGCGCGGGTTGCTGGGCGGTCTCCCGACCATGTTGCGAGCGGTGCTTGACTGACCGGCGTGGAGTCCGACGCGAGACCCTGGGGTGGGTACGAGGTCCTGGCCGACGAGCCCACGCACAAGGTGAAGCGGCTGACGGTCGAGCCCGGGCAGCGGCTGAGCCTCCAGCGCCACGCGCACCGGGCCGAGCACTGGTTCGTCGTCGGCGGCGAGGGCGTGGTCACGCTCGACGGCGAGGAACACGCGGTCGCGGCGGGCTCGGCGATCGACGTGGCCCGAGGCGTGGCGCACCGGATCGCGAGCACCGGTTCCGAGCCGCTCGTCTTCGTCGAGGTCCAGCACGGCAGCTCGTTCGCCGAGGACGACATCGAGCGCCTCGACGACGACTACGGCCGCTCGGGAGCGACCGCCTGAGCCAATCCCGACCCGAGGAGTCGGACTTGTAGGATGGGGCCATGGCCGTGGATGTCCGCCTCCCCACCCTGCTGCGAGCGAGCGCCGACGGTGCATCGTCGGTCGCCGCGGAGGGCGCGACCGTCGGCGAGGTGTTCGGCACGCTCACCGGGCGCTACCCCGGCCTGAAGGGCCAGCTGGTCGACGAGGTCGGTGGACTCCACAAGTTCGTGAACGTGTACGTGAACGACGACGACATCCGGTACCTCGAGCAGCTCGACACCAAGGTGAGCGACGGCGACGTGATCTCGATCCTGCCCGCAGTGGCGGGAGGCTGAGCCGGGCGCGGCCCGGCGAACCGGCTCGGCGACCGACGTGCGCCACGAGAACATCCTCGGGGTCATCGGCGACACCCCGCTGGTCGGGGTGCACGCGCTGTCGCCCAACCCCGGCGTCCGGATCTTCGCCAAGCTCGAAGGCCAGAACCCCGGCGGTTCGTCGAAGGACCGCATCGCGCTGAAGATGGTCGAGCTCGCCGAGGCGGCCGGTGAGCTGCGCGTCGGCGACACCATCCTCGAACCGTCGTCGGGCAACACCGGGATCGGCCTCGCGCTCGTGGCGCGCCTGCGCGGCTACCGGTTGCGGGTGGTGATGCCCGAGAACGTGTCGATCGAACGCCGCCAGCTGCTCGAGATCTTCGGCGCCGACATCGTGCTGTCACCCGCCGACGAGGGCAGCAACGGCGCGATCCGCCTGTCGGAGAAGCTCGGTGCCGACGATCCGACGCTCGTGCGCCTCTTCCAGTACGGCAACCCCGCCAACCCGCTCGCGCACTACGAGCGCACCGGGCCGGAGATCTGGCGCGACTGCCCCGAGGTCGACGTGTTCGTCGCCGGGCTGGGCACCAGCGGCACGCTCATGG
Source organism: Acidimicrobiia bacterium (assembly GCA_035763625.1). Lineage (GTDB taxonomy): Bacteria > Actinomycetota > Acidimicrobiia > IMCC26256 > DASPTH01 > DASUAS01. The sequence continues at coordinate 1,850 of DASUAS010000051.1, read as the reverse complement.
GCGTCGGTCGGTACCTGAAGGAGCGGAACCCGGCGGTGCAGATCGTCGCGGTCGAGCCGCCGGCCGGGGAGCTCGTGCAGGGGCTCAGATCGCTCGACGACGGCTTCGTGCCCCCGATCTTCGATCCCGAGATCCTCGACCGGAAGTTCATCGTGCGTCCCCGGGAGTCGATCGAGTGGCTGCGCCGCCTGCTCGACGACTGCGGGGTCTTCGCCGGTGTGTCGTCGGGCGCGGCGGTGGCGGGTGCCGTCAAGATGGCGGCGCGCATGGACTCGGGAACGATCGTGACGCTGCTGCCCGACGCGGGCTGGAAGTACCTTTCGTCGGGCGCGTGGACGGATGACCTCGACGAGGTCGTCGAGCGCGCCACCCGCATCAACTACTGGTAGTCGTGGCCGAGACCGAAACCGAGATCGCCCGCGCCGTCGAGGTGCTGCACGACGGCGGCTTGGTGGCGTTCCCCACCGAGACCGTCTACGGCCTCGGCGCCGACGCGTCGTCCGCCGACGCGGTGCACCGCCTCTTCGAGGTGAAGGGGCGGCCGACCGACCATCCGGTGATCGTCCACCTGGGCGACGTCGAACAGCTCGACGTGTGGGGTGTCGAGATCGCCGACACCGCCCGCGCCCTCACACGCGCGTGCTGGCCCGGCCCGCTGACCGTGGTGGTGCGGCGAGCCCCGCACGTGCCGGACGCGGTGACGGGCGGCCTCGACACGGTCGGTCTGCGCGTGCCCGACCAGCCACTGGCCCGAGCGCTGCTGCGCGGGTTCGGCGGCGGAGTGGCGGCGCCGTCGGCCAACCGGTTCGGCCGCGTGAGCCCCACGACCGCGGCCGACGTGTTCGCCGACCTCGGCGACGACGTCGACCTGATCCTCGACGGCGGCCCGTGCCGGGTCGGGGTGGAGTCGACCATCGTCGACTGCTCGCGGGGCGACCCGGTGATCCTGCGCCTGGGGGGCGCGCCGCGCGAAGCGCTCGAAGTCGTGCTCGGCCGGCGACTCCGGCTGCTCGACTCGGGTGAGGTGCGCGCGCCCGGAACCCTCGCGTCCCACTACGCGCCGCGAGCGCACGTCGAGCACGTCGACGCCGATGACGTTCGGGCCGCGCTCGCGGCTGCGCACGAACGGGGCGAACTGGTGGGCGTCATCGGCATGGAGGTCGACGACCACCGCGTGGCGCAGCTCGGACTGCCGCGCGACGGCGATCAGTACGCCCACGATCTGTACCGCATGCTCCGCGAGGCCGACGCTCGCGGCCTCGACCGGGTCGTCGCGGTGCTGCCCGAGCCGGCTGGACTCGGCGCGGCCGTCGCCGACCGACTGCGCCGGGCCAGCGGCACCGCCTCGTGACCGACCAGCCGATCGGCGTGTTCGACTCGGGCCTGGGCGGGCTCACGGTGCTCCGCGCGCTCATCGACCTGCTCCCCGACGAGCGGGTCGTGTACTTCGGCGACACCGGCCGGTTCCCGTACGGGCCGAAGCCGGCGGAAGAGGTGCTCGCGCACGCGCTCGAGATCACCGACGTGCTCCTCGACCGCGACGTCAAGCTCCTGGTGGTCGCGTGCAACAGCGCGGCCGCCGCCGCGCTCGACACGCTCCAGGCCGAGCTCGAAATACCGGTGATCGGCGTGATCGAGCCCGGGCTGCGCGCCGCGGCGCGCGTCACCCGTACCGGTCGCATCGGGGTCATCGGCACGGTGGGCACCATCGCCTCGGGTGCGTACCAACGGGTCGCGGTGGAGCTCGCCGGCGAGACGAGCGCGCCCGACCACGAGGTCGACCTCACGTGCGCCGCGTGCCCGGGCTTCGTCGAGTTCGTGGAGGCGGGCGACGTCGACTCCGACCAGGT
>DASUAS010000050.1:0-5192 GCA_035763625.1 Acidimicrobiia bacterium | reverse complement strand
GATCGCGAGCAGCACCGTCGGCTCGATCTGCGCGAAGCGGTCGACCACCGACCGGGTCCCGAACTCCGGCGCGCACGACGACCAGATCGCACCCAGGCTCGCGGCGGCCAGGAAGGCGACGATGGTCTCGGGGATGTTGGGGAGCAACGCCGCGACCCGGTCGCCCCGCCGCACTCCGAGCCGGCGCAGCCCCGTCCGGCAGCGCGCCACCCCGTCGGCCAGCTGCGCCCACGTGATCTCGGCGGGCTCCCGCGTCTGGCTGCGGGCCACGATCGCGAGCTCGTCGGGGCGGTCCGCCGCCGCCGCCAACGCCTGCTCCGCGTAGTTGAGGGTGGCGCCGGAGAACCACTCCGCGCCCGGCATGGCTCGTCGACCGAGCGCAGCCGACGGCGCGTCGTGCCAGCGCACTCCCGACCACTCCGCGCAGGCGCGCCAGAAGCCGTCGAGGTCGTCGACCGACCACCGCCAGAGGTCGTGATAGTCCTCGAAGTGCAGATCGCGCTCCACGGCCAACCAGTCGAGGAACCTCCCGATCCGGCTGGTGGCACGCACGTCGGGCGGTGGCGTCCAGACGATCTCGCCCCGCGCCTCGGTCATGGGCGAACTCCGGATGCAATGATCACGACGCAACCCTACGAGGACGCGGCGACACCGAGGCAGGGTCACCCGTCAGGAGGAGCACGTCGGAGTGGACACGCCCCATCACGGACGGTGGTTCGAGGACTTGCCGGTCGGGCTCGTCGTGCCCCACGCGCTGACGCGCACCATCACCGAGACCGACAACGTGCTGTTCACGACGATGACCTTGAACCCCGCCCGTCTCCACCTCGACGCCGACTACGCCGCGGGGACCGAGTTCGGGCGTCCGCTGGTGAACAGCCTCTTCACCCTGGGCCTGCTCGTGGGCATCTCGGTGCTCGAGACCACCCACGGCACCACCGTCGCCAACCTCGGCTTCGAGACGGTGACGTTCCCGGCGCCGATGTTCGCCGGCGACACCCTCCACGGCGAGTCGGAGGTGGTCGCCGCCCGCGAGTCCAGGTCACGCCCCGAGCAGGGCATCGTCACCTTCGAGCACCGCGGGTTCAACCAGCGGGACGAGCTCGTGTGCACGGCCCGGCGCAACGCGCTCATGCACAAGCGGCCGGTCGACGCGTGAACCCGGCACCCCGACGCCTCCGCAGCCTGCTGTTCGCACCCGCGAGCAAGCCGGACGTGCTGCGCAAGCTGCCGCGATCCACGCCCGACGCGGTCGCGCTCGATCTCGAGGACGCGGTGGCGCCCGACGGCAAGCCGGCGGCGCGCGAGCACGCTCGCGACGTCGGCGCCGAGCTCGTGGCCGACCATCCGGGCATGGCGGTGTACGTGCGCGTGAACCCGGTGCCGACCGAGTGGTTCGACGACGACATGCGCGACGGACTGCATCCGTTCATCACCGGCGTGATCGTCCCCAAGTTGGAGACGCCCGAGCAGCTGGCCGCGGTGGTGGACGCGCTCGACGCCAACGGGCTCGAGCAGCTCCACGTGCTCGCCGGGATCGAGAGCGCGGCCGGGGTCGAGCGCGTGCGCGAGCTCTTCGTCCCACCGGTCGCGGTCGCGTACTTCGGCGCCGAGGACTTCGTGGCCGACATGGGCGGCGTGCGCACCCTGGAGAGCACCGAGGTGCTCTACGCCCGCTCCCGCGTGGTGCTCGCGGCTCGCCTCGCCGGCGTGCCGGTGCTCGACCAGGTCGTCACCCGCCTCGACGCCGAGGACCACTTCCTCGCCGACGCCGCCGCCGGGCGCGCCCTCGGATACCAGGGGAAGCTGTGCATCCACCCTGCGCAGGTCGCGCTCGCGCATCGGTCGTTCACGCCGTCGCCCGAGGAGGTCGAACGGGCGCGACGGCTCGTGGCCGCCTACGACGAGGCGGTCGCGGGTGGTCACGCCGCGATCGCGTTCGAGGGCCAGATGGTCGACGAGCCGCTCGCCCGCCACGCCCGGGCCGTGATCGCAGCCGCCATCGACCTCGAGGATCCCGCCCGTGGCTGACCTGTCGTCGCTCTCACCCGCCGAGCTCGTCGCCGACCTCGAGGCGCAGGTGCGTCCCTTGGAGGTCGAGCTGGCCGAGGCGTGGTGGCAGTCCAACACCGAGTCGTCGCCCGCCGCCGACGAGCGCCGCATCGCCGCCGAGCTCGCCCGCCGCGAGTTCCTCGCCGACCCTGCGCGCTTCGCCGCCGTGCGCGCCGCGCGCGAGGCCGTGTCGGCCGACACCGACCCGCTGCTGCGCCGGCAGCTCGACGTGCTGCACGACGGGTTCGTGCCGCACCAGGTGCCCGCCGACCTCCGCCGCGCCATCGTCGAGCTGGAGACGCGCGTCGAGTCGACGTTCAACAACTTCCGCGGTCAGATCGACGGCCGCCGCGTCGACGACAACACCATCGCCGAGATCCTCCGCACGAGCGACGACAGCGCCGAGCGGCGCGCCGCGTGGGAGGCGTCGAAGCAGATCGGTCCCGAGGTCGCGGAGCGGATCCGCGAGCTCGCCCGCCTCCGCAACCAGGCCGCCCAGGCGCTCGGTGCTCGTGACCACTTCGCCCTCGCGCTCGCGACCGGAGAGCTCGACGAGGACCGCCTCTTCGCCACCCTCGACGACGTCGACCGCGCCACCGCAGCCCCGTTCGCGGAGTGGAAGCACGAGGTCGACGAGCGCCTCGCGGCCCGCTTCGCCGTGACGATCGCCGACCTCCGGCCCTGGCACTACGACGACCCGTTCTTCCAGAACCCGCCGGCGGAGGGCGCGGTCTCCATCGACCACCTGTTCACCGACGCCGACCTGGAGGCGCTCACCGTCCGCACCTACGACGGTCTCGGCCTCGACGTCCGGCCCGTGCTCGGGCACAGCGACCTCTACGCGCGTGAGGGCAAGAGCCAGCACGCGTTCTGCATCGACATCGACCGGGCGGGTGATGTTCGGGTGCTCTGCAACGTCGAGCCGAGCGAACGCTGGATGGACACGATGCTCCACGAGTTCGGGCACGCGATCTACGACCGCGAGTGCGACCGGAGCCTGCCGTGGCTGGTGCGCGGCGCCGCCCACGCGCTCACCACCGAGGGCATCGCGATGCTGATGGGTCGCCTGCCGCGCGAACCGGCGTGGCTGCGTCAGGTCGCCGCGGTCGACGACGCCGTCGTCGACGAGATCGCGGGCGCACTGGCCGACGCCCGCCGCGCCGCGCTGCTCGTGTTCGCACGCTGGGTGTTGGTGATGACCAACTTCGAGCGCAGCCTCTACGCCGACCCCGACGCCGACCTCGACACCCTGTGGTGGGACCTGGTCGAGCATCACCAGCTCGTCCGTCGGCCCGACGGCCGGCACGCCCCCGACTGGGCGGCGAAGATCCACCTCGCCGCCGCGCCCGTCTACTACCAGAACTACCTGTACGGGGAGCTCTTCGCGTCGCAGCTCGATGCGACCCTCCGGGACCGGGCAGGGGGGATCGTCGACCGCGCCGCCGCCGGCGCGCTGCTGCGCGACGAGGTGTTCGCGCCCGGCGCGTCGCTCCGGTGGGACGCGCTCGTGGAGCGCGCCACCGGCGCACCGCTCTCCGCCGAGCACATGGCCCGCCAGCTCGGCCGGGACGGGCTCTGATGGACCTCGGGCTGCGGGGACGGGCGGCGGTCGTCGCCGGAGGCACGCGTGGCGTCGGCCGCGCCACCGCCGAGCTGTTGGCGGCCGAGGGCGCGCGCGTCGCGGTGCTGGCGCGCACGCCGAGCCACCTGCGCGAAGCCGAGGAGGAGCTGCTCGCGGCCGGCGCCGAGGACGCCATCGGTCTCGAGTGCGACCTGCTCGACACCGGCGAGGTGGAGGCCGCGTTCACCTTCCTCGACGAGCGGTGGGGGGAGTGCCACGCGCTCGTCAACACAGTGGGTCCCGCGCACGTCGGCGGCCTCGACGACCTCACCGACGCGGCATGGCTCGACGAGTTCGACCTCGGCGTGCTCACGATGATCCGCACGACGCGCGCGGCGCTGCCGTTGCTGCGGCAAGCCACGTTCGCGCGCATCGTCAACGTCGCCGCGTCGTCGATCCGCCACCAGAGCCCGGGGCTGATCGGCTTCACCGCGTCGAAGGCGGCGATGGCGAGCGCGTCGAAGAACCTCTCGCGCGCGCTCGCACCGGAGGGCATCGTCGTCAACACGGTGGCACCGGGCACGGTGATGTCGCCGACGCTCGCCGGCTACCTCGTGGGCACCGATCTCGAAGGCCTGCCCGAAGGTCCGCTCGAAGCGGCGTACGAGGCGATCGCGCGCGACTACGGCGCGTCGAACGACATCGGGCGGGTCGGACTCCCCGAGGAGGTGGCGACGATGGTCGTCTTCCTCTGCTCGGAGCTCTGCAGCTTCGTCGTGGGCGCCACGATCCCCGTCGACGGCGGCACCGACTTCTTCTGATCTTCTCCTGACCGAATCCTCTGGAGGACCCGGACACGATGGAGTTCAACCTGGCCGACCTGTGGGAGCGGGTCGTCGACGAGATCCCCGACCACGAGGCGCTCGTCTGTGGTGACCGGCGCCTCACGTACGCGCAGGCCGACGAGCGCGCCACCCGCCTGGCCCACCACCTCGCCGACCGGGGCGTCGGCGTCGGCGACCACGTGGCGCTGCAGCTCTACAACGGCACCGAGTACCTCGAAGGGATGCTGGCCGCGTTCAAGCTGCGCGCGGTTCCGATCAACGTCAACTACCGCTACGGCGACAACGAGCTGCGTTACCTGCTCGACGACGCCGACGCGCGCGCGATCGTGCACCACCGCGAGTTCGCACCCGCGCTCGACGCCATCCGCGCCGACCTGCCACTGCTCCACACGTTCGTCGAGGTCGACGACGCGTCGGACGCGCCGTCGCTCGCGCACGCGACCGGGTACGAGACCGCGTTGACGACGGCGTCGCCCGTTCGCGACTTCGGTCCGCGGTCGGCCGACGACCTCTACATCCTCTACACCGGCGGGACGACCGGGATGCCCAAGGGCGTCATGTGGCGGGCCGAGGACATCTTCTTCGGCGCGTTCGGCGGCGGGAACCTCGGCGACGCGCCGATCGCCACCCCCGAGCAGGTCGTCAACACGTTCGACCTGCACCGCCGGGGCCTGCCGGCGTGCCCGTTCATGCACGGCACCGCGCACTGGATGGCGTTCTCCGCGCTGTACACG
>DASUAS010000049.1:0-4242 GCA_035763625.1 Acidimicrobiia bacterium | reverse complement strand
TGTTGAGGTCGCTCATCTCCCGCAGGCGGGGCATGCCGTGCACCCACGACGACGAGTCGCGCAGCACCCGCACCGGGATGCTGGCCGCCTCGGCGGTGTCGGCCACCTGCTGGACCACCCGCCGAGGCGCCGAGGGCATGGCGAGCAGGATCAGATGGACCTCGAAGGCCTCGACGATCTCGGGCAGCTCGTCGACCCGCCCGGCGATCCGCACCCCGTGGATCGAGCGGTTCCGCAGCGCCGGGTCGTCGTCGACCACGACGACGGGGGTGAGACCGAGCATCGGCGAGTGCTGCATCTCGCGCAGCGCGGCGGCGCCGCTCGTCCCGGCACCGACGACCGCGACCCGCATCCCCGTCCCCGAGTAGGAGGAGCGACGGAAGGCGAACAGGCGTTGCTGGAACCGGACCATCCCGAAGAGGAAGGTCGAGATGATCGGACCGGCGACCAGGACGGTGAGCGGGATGCGCTTCTCGTCCCACATGAAGGCGAGGAGCAGGATGGCGCCGGTGCACGCGCCGGCCGCCAGCAGGCGGATCGCCTCGTCGATGCTCGCGTGACGCCACGTGCGCCCGTAGCAACCCCAGACGCCCATCGAACCCACGCTCAGGACGCAGGCGACGGGGAGGAACAGGCGGAACTCGTCCCAGTAGCTCGCGGGGATCGAGAAGTCGAACCGGAGCCCGAAGAGCAGGAGGTACGTGAAGCCGGCGAGCACCAGATCGATGACGACGAGGGGGAAGTCGCCCCGGATCTGACTGGCCGACCGAGCCAACCGGGCCGCGAAGCCTGGCTTCGTGCCGGGGTCGTGCGCGTTTGTCACCTGGCCCACCCGCTCTCCGGTCTGCCCCCCGGCTGATCGGCTCGCCAACCCCGCTTCAGGCGGAGGTCGGCGCAACGCACCTGCCGAGCGCTACGAATCTGGCCCCCGATCAGGCATTACTACGGAGAGTGATCATCTCACTCTCGGGAGCAGTTGTCGAGGGGATGTTTCGTCGTACACATTAGATGACCCGAGTCACAGTGGCCCCAGATCGACGCCCTTGCGCCGGGCCACCTCGCGATAGGTGGCGAGCACGGCCTCGACCACCCGCCGCTCGTCGAAATGGGCCCGGGCCCGCTGGCGTGCCGCGCCTCCGAACGCAGCCCGGTGCTCGGGCTCTCCCAGGGCGAGCAGCGCCGACGACAGGGCGGCCGGATCCTGCACCGGCACCAGCTCGCCGGTCACGCCGGGATCGACGACCTCGCGACACCCGCGCACGTCGGTGGCGACCACGGGGAGTGCCATCGCGCTGGCCTCCATGGCGGCGCGGGGGAAGCCCTCCCGGTGGGACGCGAGCACGAAGACGTCCATCGCCGCGTAGAGGCGGTCCACGTCGTCGCGATGGCCGAGGAACCGCACCCCCCTCCCTCGGGCCCGCGCCAGGATCTCGGCGGGCAACGAATCGGGCTTTTCGGGATCCTCGCCTCCCACCACGACGAGGCGGTACCGGTCGGGGAGGTGCTCCATCGCGGCGAAGAGCTCGGGATAGCCCTTCTCGGCGACCAGCCGTCCGACCGCGCCCACCACCACGGTGTCGTCGTCGACGCCGAGCTCGGCGCGCACGCGGGCGCGGTCGGCGGCCGAGAACCGCTCGGGATCGAAGCGCGTGAGGTCGACGCCGTTGCCGAGCAGCCGTGCGTGTCGCGTGAGGTGCAGCCGCTGCATGAGCGCCAGGTCCTCGCGGTTCTGGAACAGCTCGGCGTCGGAGCAGCGTGCCGCGATGCCTTCGAGTGCGTAGACGAGCGCGCGTTTGACGAGCGCGTCCTCCTGGGTCGCGTAGAGACCGTGCACCGTGTTCACCACGACCGGAACCCGTGCCGCGCGCCCGACGACGCGGCCGTACAGGCCGGGCTTGGGGTTGTGGGTGTGCAGGACGTCGACGCGCTCGCGCCGGATGATGTGCCACAGCTCGCGGGCCGCGCGCACGTCGCCGGCCAGGTTCATCGAACGGGTCGACGATCGCAGCGGGAAGTGCTCGATGCCCTCGGCCTCGAGCTCGGGCACCCAGGGTCCGGGCGCGCTGATGCCGATGGCACGGCCACCGCGATCGCGCACCGCTCGTAGCTGCGCGAGCACCAGGAACCGCAGGCTCATGTCGACGGTGGTGAGATGCGCCACGGTCACCGGCATGGTGAGCGATGCTACGGCGGTGCACGACGTGGAGAACGTGCTGACCGACGAGGCGTTCTGGACCGCGTTCGTCATCGCCGCGGTCGGTACCGGCGTGGTGTGGCTGCGCCTGCGCGGCGCGGAGTGGGAACCGGGCTTTGCGTTCGTGGTCGTGGTGGCTGCCCTCGCCGGCGTCCGAGCCGACCACAACCTGCCCAACCCGCTGGTGGTCGCGGTGGTGATGCTCGCGTTGGGTGAGTACCTGACCCGCGACGAGGCCCTCGGCGCGCGCGTGGTCGTACTGGTCCCGGGCGCGGTGGTGCTCGGTGCGGCGCTGCCCGACGGTTGGCCGTTCTGGATGCGGGCGACCGCGGCCGGCGCGGCGACGCTCGGCGGGCTGCTCTCCATCCGCGCCGACGAGCGCGCGCCGCGTCTCGTCCCGTTGTTGTTCCTGATCGGTGCGGTCGGCGTGTACGCGTGTGTGCCCGACACCGAAGCGCCCAAGGCGTTGCTCGGTGCGTTGCTCGCGGGCGCGGTGCTGGCGTTGGAGCCGCGACTGCGGCACCGCTGCGGCGTGGCGGCGCTCACCGGTGTCTTCGTCTGGGTGGCGGTGTTCGGAGGTCTCGGTCGCGGGGGAGCGGTGGTGGGCGGCGTCGCCTGCCTCGGCGTGATCGTGCTGCTCCCGCTGGTGCCGCGCTGGTCGCCGACCCGGTGGGCGACGGTGATCGCAGTGGTCGCCCAGGTGGCGTTGGTCGCCTACGTGTCCCGGGTCGCCGGCTTCGAGGAGTCGGCGTGGCCGGCGTTGCTGCTGTCGGTCCCCGCGTTCGCCGCGGCCTGGGTGCTGCTCAGAGCTTCGCGAGGCCGATGAGCGTCCCCACCACGGCGATGAGCACCGCCATCGACGAGAGCAACGCGGTCACGAGGCGCCAGGTCTGGGCGCGCATCTCGCGTTCCATCGTCGTGCGCTCGTCCAGTTTCCGAACGAGAGCTCTGGGTGGGCGCCACGCGGAGTTTCTGTAGGAACGAATCGGTCACCGATTCGTCGCGCGCATCTCGACGAATCGTTGCCGCGCACCACCGGGGAGGGTGTGGTCGCCTATCCCGACGGCCGCTTGGCGAGGCGGCGATAGGTGGCTTCGACGCGCGCGACCGCCGGTGCGTTCGAGAAGCGATCACCTGTCGCGCGCGCGCCGGCGACGAGGCGCGCGTGCGTCGTCGGTTCCAGCGCGCGTTGGATCGCATCGGCGAGCGCGGTCGCATCGCGCGGGGGGACGAGGATCCCGTTCTCGTCGGAGGTCACGGCTTCGGGCAACCCGCCCACCGCGGTGGCGACCACCGGTACACCGAGCGTCAGAGCTTCCATGACCGTGACCGGGAGCCCCTCGTGGTGCGACGCGAGCACGAACACGTCGGCGGCGGCGATGAGACGGGTGGTGTCGTCGCGGTAGCCGAGCAGGGCGAAGCGATCGCCGAGGCCGCTCTGCCGGTGGAGCGCGGCCACCTCGTCCGCGAGCTGCCCTTGCCCGGCGGTGACGAACCGCACCGGTACGCCGCGATCGACCACCAGACGGGCCGCTTCGATCAGCCCCGGATAGTTCTTGCCTGCCCTGAGGTTGGCAACGGTGACCGCCAGCGATTCGCCTGGTCGCACGCCGAGCTCGCGCCGGGTCTCCTCGCGGGCGGAAGCGAACGAGCGCACCCGCTCGACGTCGACCCCGTGCACGAGCACCTCCACGTCGTCCCGGTCGCGCGCCGCGACCGAATCACGGACGTCGGCTGACACCGCGAACGTCGCGTCGTCGAGCCCGAAGGTGACTCGGTTCGCCCAGCGGGTCTCGGCGCGGTACGACGGCCAGCGGTTGTGCTCGGTGGAGACGATCACCGGACGACGCTTGCCGAGCGCCCGCACCTCGAGGCGAGCCACCGACGCGACGGTCGGTGAGTGCGCGTGCACCACGTCGTAGCGTCCGTGGCGGAGGAGCGAGAACAGTCGCGTCGTCCAGCGGGGATCGAGCTCGTTGCGCACGCCGAGACAATGCGTGCGCACGCCCAGCTGCTCGAGCTCGGGAACGAGGTGCTGCTTCCAGTCG
>DASUAS010000048.1:0-10714 GCA_035763625.1 Acidimicrobiia bacterium | reverse complement strand
CCGTGGTCGCCGGACGCGCAGCACGGCGGCGCGCCGGCGGCCCTGCTCGCCGGCCAGCTCGAGGGTTTCGACCCTGGGAACGCGACGTTCCCGGCCCGCTTCACGCTCGAGCTCATGCGACCGGTGCCGTTGACGCCGCTGCGCATCGAACGGCGCACGATCCGCCCCGGGAAGAAGGTGCAGCTGCTGCAGGGCTCGCTGTTCGCGGGCGACGTCGAGGTGGTGCGCGCCACCCTGCTGCGGCTGCGCGAGCAGCCCGTCGACTTCGCCACCCCGCCCGCGGCCGGCGACTACGTGCCCATGCCGCCACCGGGCCCCGCGCAGCCGTTGGCCGGCGCCGGCTCGTTCGCGATCGGCACCGGCTTCTGGAACGCGGTCGAGGTGAGCCGGGTCGGGGGCGAGTGGCTGCGGCCCGGCCCGGCCGACATGTGGCTGCGCCTCATCGTCCCCATCGTCGCCGGGCAGGAGACGACGCCCTTCCAACGGGTCGCCGCCGCCGGCGACTTCGGCAACGGCGTCGCCGCCGCCTTCGACCGGGGCCGCTACTCCTGCATCAACCCCGACCTCACGATCACGCTCCACCGCCTCCCGGCGGGCGAGTGGGTGGGGCTGCACTCGGCGACGTTCCCGGAGCCCAACGGCTACGGGGTGGCCGAGAGCGTGCTGCACGACGAGCGGGGCCGGATCGGGCGGGGCATCCAGACCGTGCTGGTCGAGGAGCTCTGATCGCTACCGGTGTGACGCACATCACGTTCCGGGCCGCATCCGGTCCCGTTCGACCGGCTGTGGATAGGCTCAGCCGGGGAGTTCAGGGACCGGGCAGGGAAATTCGGGAGGAAAAGACATGCAGCGAACCCTCAGGGCTCGCGTCGTCGGTGCCGCGAGTGCGCTCGCGCTCGTGGCCGGTCTCACTGTCGCGTTGGCCGGTGTTGCCACCGCCGACAGCGCCTCTGACCCACGTGCGACATTCCACGACGCCGCCAACGCGACCACCTGCGCGCAGGTCGGCTTCGCCGACGCCGTCCAGGTCGGAGCCCAGGGCAGCGGCTCCGCCTCCGACGCCAACGTCAGCGGCGTCGTCTCCACGAACAGCGGCCCCATCCACACCGGCCAGGGCCAGGAGCTCGACGTCACCATCACCGGTTCGGCGACGATCCAAGCGATCGTGGTGAAGGGCGGCAACGGCTACAACGTCTACGAGAACGCGGTGGACCTCCCGCCGTCGGCGCAGTCGCCGCAGCACTACATCTCGCCGTTCAACAACGGCGGCAACGTGCCGGCGATCAGCCACTGGTTCATCTGCTACGAGCCGAGCACGGTGCCGACCGGCACGCTCCAGGTGAACAAGGTGGTGGGCCTGCCCGACGGCACCCCCGTCACCCCGCTGCCGACCAGCTTCACGGCCACGGTCACCTGCGATGAGCCGGCGATCACGGTGACGCAGCCGGTGGTGGCGACGGTCACGTTCGGCGCCGGGGGCGGCGCGGGCGTGGTGAGTCCTGCGGGCTCGCTCGACAACCTGCCCATTGGCACGACGTGCACGGTGGTGGAGGACGGCGTCGCCGGGTTCCCGGTGGGCACCGTCGTCTCGTACGACCCGGCCGGGGTCGACACCGACGGCGTCACGATCCCCGACAGCGAGGTCGGTGTGACGGTGACGATCACCAACGACTTCAGCGGTGTCCAGGTCGAGCCGGAGACGGTCGTCGTTCCCACGACGCCGGTCACCCCCGCCGCAGCCATCGCGGTGGCCCCGGCCTTCACCGGCTGAGGACGGCAACACCCGAACGACGAGAAGGACCCCCGGCTGCGGCCGGGGGTCCTTCTGCGTTCGGCGTCGAGGCCGTGGTGTCTAGCGCCGCCCCGAGTTCGGGCGCTTGCCGTGGTTGGCCTTGTTCCGTCGGGAACGCAGCTTGCGCTTCGCGGTCTTCTTGCTCATGAGGTCCTCCGTGAGAGCCGATGAGGCTAGCGGATCGTGACCCGGGAGCTTGCAGGGAGTGGATACGATTCCCCGGACGTCGGGGGCGGTCCGGCAGGCTTCCAGAACAGCGAGGGACTCGGTGATGACACCCCTGCGGCGGATCCCGCTCGCGCTCGCGGTCGCGCTGGCGACGCTGCTCGCGCTCGCGATCCCGGTCACCGCGGAGCCACCGCCCGGACCTGGTGCCGTCATCCATGCCCGCGATCCCATCCCCGGCCAGTACATCGTCGTCCTGAACGACGGCGACGCGGCGACGACGCCCGCGGTGTCGCACGCGCTGGCCGGCCGGCACGACGGTCAGGTCATCGACGTCTACACGCACACCATCCACGGCTTCGCGGCGCGCATGAGCGAAGCCGACGCCGAGGCCCTCGCTGCCGATCCGGCGGTGGCGTCGGTGGAAGAGGACAGCGTGGTCAGCATCGCGACCACGCAGAGCGACCCGCCTTCGTGGGGCCTCGACCGCCTCGACCAGACCAACCTGCCCCTCGACCACCAGTACAGCTACCGCTTCGACGGCGCCGGCGTCCACGCGTACGTGCTCGACACCGGTATCCGCACCACCCACGTCGACTTCGGCGGTCGAGCCAGCATCGGTGACGACGAGATCGGCGGAGCTCCGTGCAACCCGACGTCGGACACCCGCTCCGCGCACGCGACGCACGTCGCCGGGATCCTCGGCGGCACGAACTACGGCGTCGCCAAGGACGTGACCCTCGTGTCGGTGCGCGTCCTCGGATGCAACGGGTCGGGATCGATGTCAGGGGTCATCGACGGCGTCGACTGGGTCACGGCGAACGCGGTGAAGCCCGCGGTCGCCAACATGAGCCTGGGCGCGAGCTCGTCCATCGACGGTGCGTCGGCGCTCGAGGACGCGATCAACGCCTCGGTCGGTTCCGGGATCACGTACGTCGTCGCGGCGGGGAACACGTCGAGTGGGGGCGTCGACGCGTGTTCGACCACACCCGCCGAGGTGCCTGCCGCGATCACGGTTGCGGCCACGACGATCACCGATGCCCGCGCGGGCTACTCGAACATCGGATCATGCGTCGACCTCTTCGCTCCCGGTGGCGATGGGACCATCAGCGGCGGCATCACCTCCGACATCAACACCTCGGACACGGCGACCGGAGTGCTCAGCGGGACCTCCATGGCGACGCCGCACGTGGCGGGGGTGGCGGCGCAGTACCTGGAAGCGAACCCCGCCGCGACGCCCGCCCAGGTCGCGAGTGCGGTCACGGCTGGTGCGACCCCGAACCTCGTCTCGGACGCGGGCACCGGGTCCCCGAACAAGCTGTTGAACAACGCGTTCCTGCCCGCGACGGTGCCGGGCGCGCCGGCGTTGACGGCCACGTCCGGCTCACACGGGGTGTCACTCAGCTGGTCGCCGCCTGCGACCGACGGTGGATCACCCCTCACCGGGTACCAGGTGTTCCGCGGGACCACCGCGGGAGGCGAGGGCGTCACGCCGGTCACGACGCTCGGACCCGGGGCCAGCTCGTTCGACGACACCGGGCTCGTGAACGGGACCACCTACTACTACGAGGTGGCGGCGACGAACGCCGTCGGCGCGACGCGGTCGAATGAAGTCTCGGCCACTCCCGCCGACCCGCCCGGCGCGCCCACGCTCGGCGTGCCGACGACCGCGAGCGGCACGGTCAACCTCGCATGGACCGCGCCTGCCAGCGACGGTGGGTCGCCGATCACCGCATACCGCGTGTACCGCGGCGTGAGCTCGGGCACCGAGACGCTGCTCACGACGCTCGGCAACGCGGCCACCTCGTACGCCGACACCGGTGTGACGAACGGGACCACGTACTTCTACGAGGTCAGCGCGGTCAACGCGATCGGTGAGACCCGCTCCGGCGAGCGGAGCGCCAGCCCCACCGGTCCCGCGACGGCACCTGCCACCCTGGCTGCGGTCGGGTCGAGGGACCAGATCACGCTCACGTGGAGCGCACCGACGAACGACGGCGGCGCACCCGGCGGCGTCACTCAGTACAAGGTGTTCCGGTCCACGACGAGCGGAGGCGAGAACTTCGCCTCGCCCACGGCAACCGTCGGCAACGTGCTGACCTTCACCGACACCACCGTGACGCCCGGCACCACCTACTACTACGTGGTGAAGGCGGTCACGTCTCTCGGCGATGGCGCCGCGTCGGTGGAGCGATCAGCGACCGCGTCACCGCCCGTCACCGCGCTCGTGCGCGGCGGCGACGCCGCGACCTACGCCAACCGTTGGGGCGGCAGCTCCTTCTCGGGGTTCGCGCCCATCCCCGGGCCGACCGGCGGGGGCGCGCCAGCCGTCGTCAACGACGGCACCCGCTTGATCGCATTCAAGGCCGGGAGCGACCGCGGGTTGTGGACCGCCACCTTCAACGGCACCTCGTGGACCGCGTGGACGGCGCGCGGCGGCTTTCTCGTGCAGGATCCAGTCGCCGCAACCAACGGAGCGGGTGAGGCCAAGGTCTTCGTCGTCGGCGGCGACAATGCGCTCTACGCCGCCACCATGACCAACGGCTCCTTCAGTGGGTTCGTCCGCCTGGGCGGTTTCTTGACCGCGCCCGCGGCGGTCGCGTACGACGGCAGCGGCTACCAGGTGTTCGTGCGGGGCGGCGACATGGCGATGTACTCGGGGCGCCTGACCGGCGCGGGCGCGGGCGCGTTCGCGTTCTCCGGTCGCGGTGGGTACCTCGCGCAGCCGCCCGGCATCGCGATCGATGGCTCGACGGTTCGGGTGTTCGTCACCGGCGGCGATCTGGGCCTCTACACCGCGAGCGTGTCGACGGCGGGCGGTGGGTTCACCGGCTTCGTCGCAAGGGGTGGCCTCGTGCTCTCGGCCCCTGAGCCAGTCGCCGACGGCACCGGCGTGCGGGTCTTCGTGCGGGGCGGCGACAGCGGGCTCTACACCGCCAAGGTCCTCACGGGCACCGGCGCCTGGACGGGCTTCGTGGCGCTCGGGGGCTCGCTCGTCACCGATCCGGCCGCGGTGTACGACGGCAGCATCGTGCGGGTCTTCGTGGTGAACGGTGACTTCGCGTTGTGGACGGGCACGCTGGCACCCGACGGAACAGCGTGGTCGGGTCTCGCGTCATTGGGCGGCTTCGCGTCGAGCATGCCCGCTGCCGCGCTCGGTCCATGACCGGAGGGATCGCGCGGGGGCGCCGGTAGCCTGACGTCCGCATGGAACGCCTCGGGCTCGTCGGCCTCCCCAACAGCGGCAAGTCGAGCCTGTTCAACGCGCTGACCGGCGCAGAGACCGTCGTCGCCTCGCATCCGTTCTCCACGACCGAGACGACCGTCGCGCTCGCACACGTCCCCGACGAGCGCGTCGACCTGCTCGGCAAGATGTCGAACTCGAAGAAGCTCGTGTACACCGGCTTCGAGATCGTCGACATCGCCGCGCTGGTGAAGGGCGCCAGCACCGGTGAGGGCCTCGGCAACAAGTTCCTCGGCTCGCTGCGCGACTGCGACGCCATCCTGTACGTGCTGCGGGCGTTCGAGGACCCGTCGGTGCCGGGTGACACCGACCCCCGCGCCGACCTCGACACCCTCGAGCTCGAGCTGGTGCTCGCCGATCTGGCCTCGGTCGAGGGCCGGCTGTCCCGTCAGCAGCGGGCGGCGAAGGGCGACAAGTCGCTGGCCGGAGAGCTGGCGGCGCTGGAGAAGGCGGCGGCGGTCCTCGGCGACGGCCTGCCGCTCTACCGGGGCGAGCTCAGCGACGACGAGCGCGAGCTGCTCGCGCCCGCGTTCCTCCTCACGGTGAAGCCGGTGCTCGTGGTCGTGAACATCGGCGAGGACCAGCTCGACACCGTCGACGAGCAGGTGGCGCCGGTCGCCGAGGGCGTGGAGGCGCTCGGCGTGTGCCTGCAGCTCGAGGCCGAGGCCGCGCAGCTCGACGCCGACGCGCGCGCCGAGCTGCTGGAGGGCCTCGGCCTGGGCGAGGGTGTGGTGCCCCGCGTGGCGCGCGCCGCCTACCACCTGCTCGGACGACGCACGTTCCTCACCACCGGCGACACCGAGTCGCGCGCGTGGACGTTCCGCGCGGGCGCGAAGGCGCCCGAGTGCGCGGGCGTGATCCACTCCGACCTGCAGCGCGGGTTCATCCGCGCCGAGGTCATCAACTGGGCCGAGCTCCTCGACATCGGGTCCTGGACGAAGGCGAAGGAGCAGGGCAAGCTGCGCGTCGAGGGGAAGGACTACGAAGTCGTCGACGGCGACGTGCTCGAGATCCGCTTCAACGTGTGAGGGACGCGCGATGTCATGGCTCGTGCGCGAGGGTGACGTCCTGGCAGCCGCCGAACTGGCTGACACCGCCCGGGCGCGCCGCCGGGGACTCCTCGGTCGGGACGGCATCGAGGGTGCATTCGTGCTGCGCCCGTGCCGCCACGTGCACACCGCGCGCATGCGCTTCCCGATCGACGTCGCCTTCTGCGACGCCGAGGGCGTCGTCGTGCGCACGGTGACCCTCGTGCCGTGGCGGCTGTCGCCGTACGTGCATCGGGCCGCGTTCGTGATCGAAGCCGAGGCGGGCGCTTTCGACCGCTGGCGGCTGCGCGCCGGCGACCGGGTGGAGCTGCGCGCGTGAGCGACGAGGACGCCGGCGCGCTCCTGCTCGTCGCGACGCCGATCGGCAACCTCGGTGACCTGTCGGCGCGTGCGGCCGAGGCGCTGCGTGACGCCGATGTGATCGCGGCCGAGGACACCCGCCGCACGCGCAAGCTCCTCAGCCACCTCGGACTGCCCGCGGCCGGCCGGCTCCGCTCGGTGCACGCGCACAACGAGCAGGAGAGCGCCGACTGGGTCGTCGACGCGGTGCGCGACGGCCGCTGCGTCGCCTACGTGACCGACGCGGGGACGCCGGGCATCTCCGATCCTGGCGAGCGTCTCGTGCGTGCCTGTGTGGCGGCGGGGCTCACCGTCGACGTGGTGCCCGGTCCGAGCGCGGTGCTGATGGCGCTGGTCCTGTCGGGGTTCCCGACCGACCGGTTCGTGTTCGAGGGGTTCCTGCCGCGACGGGGTGCCGAGCGGCGGGAGCGGATCGCCTCGCTGGTGCCCGAGGTGCGCACGGTCGTGCTCTACGAATCGCCCCGGCGGGTGCACGCCACCCTCGCTCAGCTGCTCGGCGCGTGCGGGCCCCTGCGCGAGGTCGCGGTCGCCCGCGAGCTCACCAAGCTGCACCAGGAGGTGTGGCGCGGCACGCTCGAGGAGGCCGTCGGACACGTCGAGATGACCGAGCCGCGCGGCGAGCACGTGATCGTCGTCTCCCCGGCACCACCCGCGCCCGAGGCCAACGACGACGAGATCGACGCGCACGTCAGCGCTGCGCTCGCCGAGGGGCTGTCGACGCGCGACGCGGCCGCCCGCGTGGCCCGCGACCTCCGCGTCCCCCGCCGCCGCACCTACGACGCCGCCATGCGCGCCAAGTCCACCACGAGGTTGCGTCAGTCCGACGTGTAATACACGTACAAGTGACGCAACCTCGAGAAATAGGGTGGACGACACCATGACCGACACCGCGCGAGCGCCGTTCTACGTCACGACGCCCATCTACTACGTGAACGACGCGCCCCACATCGGGCACGCGTACACCACGGTCGCGGCCGACGCCCTCGCCCGGTGGCGGCGGCTGTGGGGCGACGACGTCGTCCTCCTCACCGGCACCGACGAGCACGGCCTCAAGATCCAACGGGCCGCCGAGGCGCAGGGCACCACCCCGCTCGAGTGGGCCGACCGCAACAGCGCCCTCTTCCGCGCCGCGTGGGACGACCTCGACATCACCTACGACGACTACATCCGCACCACCGAGCCCCGGCACAAGCGGGCGGTGCAGGAGTTCCTCCAGCGGGTCTACGACTCCGGCGACATCGAGCTCGACAGCTACGAGGGGCTGTACTGCGTGGGCTGCGAGCTCTACTACAAGGAGGACGAGCTCGACGACGGCCAGCGCTGCCCCATCCACGGCACGGTGGTCGAGCACGTCACCGAGGAGAACTACTTCTTCCGCCTCTCGCGCTACGAGGACCGCCTGCTCGCGCACTACGGGGATCATCCCGAGGCGGTCCAGCCCGCGGGCAAGCGCAACGAGGTCCTCGGGCTGATCAAGCACGGTCTGCTCGACTTCTCGATCAGCCGCACGTCGATCTCGTGGGGCATCCCGCTGCCCTGGGACGAGCGCCACGTGGCCTACGTCTGGTTCGACGCGCTCATCAACTACTGCACCGCGGTCGGCTACCCCGACGACCGCACCCGCTTCGATCGCTACTGGCCCGCGAACTACCACCTCATCGGCAAGGACATCCTCCGCCAGCACGCGGTGTACTGGCCGGCGATGCTGATGGCCGCGGGCGAGGCACCGCCGCAGACCGTGTTCGCGCACGGCTACCTGCTCGTGGGCGGCGAGAAGATGAGCAAGACCCGCCTCAACCAGATCGCGCCCGCCGACCTCGTCGCAGAGTTCGGCGTCGACGGCTTCCGCTACCACTTCCTCGCCGACCAGCGCTTCGGTCCCGACGGCGACTTCAGCTACGAGGCGATGGTGGCGCGCTACAACGCCGATCTCGCCAACAACTTCGGCAACCTCGCCAACCGCGTGCTCAACATGGCGGTGAACTACTGCGACGGCCTGGTGCCCGACGCTCGCGCCGACGGTCCGCTCGTCGAGCAGGCGGCCACCGCATTCGCGACCCTCACCGCGCGCATGGAGGAGCTCGACTACTCGGGTGGGTTCGGCGCGGTGTGGGAGCTCATCCGCCACACGAACTCGTACATCGAGGACCGCCAGCCCTGGGCGCTCAACAAGGCGGGTGACTCGGCCGCCGTCGCCGCGGTGCTCGGCGACTGCCTCGAGGCGCTCCGCATCGTCGCGCTCCTCGCGTCCCCGCTCATCCCGCGCGCGGCGGGTGAGCTGTGGCGACGCCTCGGCCTCACCGGCACGCCGGAGGAGCAGCGGCTCCCCGAAGCGGCGGCGTGGGGAGGGCTCCCCGCCGGGGCGACGCTCGAGAAGGGTGCCCCGCTCTTCCCGCGGATCGAGACCGACGCTCGAGGCCCGGCGTGACCTGGGTCGACAGCCACTGCCACCTGGGATGGGTTGGCGAGGACGGTGAGGGCACCGACGAGGACCCGGAGACGGCCATCGCCGACGCCCGGGCCGCCGGGGTCGACGCCCTGATCTGTGTGGGTACCGACCTCGAGAGCTCCCGGCGGGCGGTCGAGCTGGCCGAGCGCCACCCGGAGGTGCGGGCCACGGTCGGCCTCCACCCCCACGACGCCTCCCACCTGGGGAAGCAGTGGACAGCGCTCGAGGCCCTCGCCCGGGACCACGCCGACGTGGTGGGGGGCATCGGCGAGGGCGGGTTCGACCTCTTCTACGAGCACTCGGCGCGCGACGAGCAGGAGGTCGCCTTCCGGACCCAGGTGCAGCTCGCGCACGACCTCGACCGTGCCCTCGTGATCCACTCGCGCGACGCGTGGGACGACACGTTCGCGGTGCTCGACGACGCGGGGGTGCCCGCGCGCACGGTCTTCCACTGCTTCACCGGCGGACCCGTCGAGGCGCGCCGCGCGCTCGACCTCGGCGCGCACCTCTCCTTCAGCGGCATCGTGAGCTTCAAGAACGCCGACGACGTCCGCGCCGCGGCCGCGCTCGTGCCGCTCGACCGCGTGCTGGTCGAGACCGACGCGCCGTTCCTCGCGCCGGTGCCGCACCGCGGGAAGCCCAACCGACCCGCGTGGGTGGTCGACGTGGGCGTCGCGCTCGCGGCGGCGATGGGCCGTCCGGTCGAGGAGGTCGCGGCGGCGACCCGTCGCAACGCGGCTGCCGTCTTCGGTCTCGGCGTATAGACCTCGCCGACGTATCGCTGCAGGTCAGAGGCGGGAGCGGGCTTCGCCCGGGGCGCGGATCGTGCCGGGGTCGGGGCCGGTTGACTACCGTGAACACTCGTCTCGAATGCGGGTGGAACGCTTCTCGGACGACGCCAGACCGATCACCGCCGACTCAGAGGGCTGATCACATCACCGAGCAGCTGCAACGTGCGCCCGGCATCAAGCCGGGACGGAAGGACGTGTCGCGTCAACGGCACGCGTTGCCCGCGCACGTCGCGAGCACGATCGGGCCGTCGCCCGCACGCGCCGAGCCACACGACGCGTCGACGTGGCTCCCGGTGCCCGACCCGCACGCGCTGCCGCCGATCGAGGTGCTGCTCGCCGAGTCGCGTGTCGTCGACGACGACGCGCCCGAGGATCTCGCGATCGACCTCCGCGCGATCGAGGCGGCGGTGTCGCCGTCGCCGGCACGGGCCGAACCGCACGACGCCGCCGCGTGGCTGCCGATCCCTCACGACGTCGACGACCTGCCCCCGCTCCGGGCGCTGCTCGAGCCCCATCCGGAGCACCAGGCCGCCGCGATCGCGGAGACCGAGGCGGTCGTCGCCGAGGCGTTCGCGGTGGCCGAGGCGAGCTCCGCCCCCTCCCCGGCTCGGACCGCGGCCCCCGAACCCACCTCCTGGCTGCCGCTCCCCAGCATCGAGGAGCTGCCCCTGGTCACCGACCTCCTGGAGGAAGGCCCACCCGACGGCCAGCCGCCCCGGCGGCGCCGTCGCACCCGCTTCCTCCCGGCGCCGCGGGTCCTCGGCGTGGCCCTGCTGGTGGTCCTCACCGCCCTGGGGGGCGCCTGGATCATCCAGCGGTCGAAGGCGCCGTCCGGCTCGCAGGTGACGTTCGTCGTCGACGGCC
>DASUAS010000047.1:0-14023 GCA_035763625.1 Acidimicrobiia bacterium | reverse complement strand
GCCGATGAGACGTATCTCGAGCACGCACGCAACCATTGGGGTTCGAGCTTCACGGTGGAGGCACGTCAACACCTCCGCTATTGCAATCCCGCTGGTCGCCTCGTGTCGACCGAGCAGCTGACCGCGAACCCGGAAGACCCCAACCCTCTCCGGATCTGCACTGGTCCCGCTCCAGGACACGGCTGGTACGCGGGGCGCGTGCAACGTGATCACGGTTTCCTCGCCGCCGGATCACAGAACCAAGAAAGCGCGATCGGCTACTACACGCCCGACGATGTACCGGTCCATGCCGCGCTCGCTCGAAGGTTCACCGTGAACGATCACCACTTCGCGTCGCTTCTGGGCCCCACCTTCCCGAATCGCATGTACTTCCACTCTGCACAGTCCGAGGGCCGCAAGCACGACCCCGGTCCCCTTCGACCCGGCATCTTCGACGACCTCACCATCTGGGACCGACTCACCCAGGCAGGTGTTCCTGCCGCCTACTACTACGGCGACACTCCGGCATCGATCCTCGTCTACGGGACACGCATGCATCCGCACATCCGCGTTCTCGACCGCTACTTCGAAGACTGCGCCAACGGCACCCTGCCCAACTTCACGTTCATCGCCCCCGCGTTCAGCGGACCCCTCCGCACCGACGA
This sequence comes from Acidimicrobiia bacterium, assembly GCA_035763625.1. Classification (GTDB taxonomy): domain Bacteria; phylum Actinomycetota; class Acidimicrobiia; order IMCC26256; family DASPTH01; genus DASUAS01. The sequence goes on along the minus strand of DASUAS010000047.1, from coordinate 13,379 downwards.
CCATCCGCGGGGGGACATCAACATCGGTGAACGATTCCTTCTCGAAACGTTCGGCGCATTCGTGCAGAGCTCCCAATGGACACGCGGCCTCTTCGTCGTGTGCTTCGACGAATGGGGTGGGTTCTTCGACCATCTCCGTCCACCGCACCTCGCTGACGACCGCGCCAGCACAACGGACGCGAACGACTTCTCCCAAGCCGGCTTCCGCGTGCCATCGATCACTGCTTCCCCCTACGCACGGCCGAACGCCGTCGACCACACGGTCTACGACCACACCTCGGTCATGCGGTTCCTGCACTGGCGGTTCCTCGGCGCACCCCCCGAAGGACCCGGCGGCGGCAATGCCAACTGGGCGCTCACGAGACGCGATCGCTACGCCAACAACATCGGTCGCAGCCTCTGGACACACCGGGACCCCGAAGTCGACCTCCAGGTCTCAGTCGGACGCCCGACCCCACCATGCGGAAACGAGGGCGCCCTCGCCCTCCAAGATCCTCAACCCGACGCCTTCCGCCTCTCCGAAGAGATGCAGGCTCTGACCGACCGGCTCTATCCCACGCCCACGCTGACACCGTGGCTCAGCTAGCCGATCATCCCGATGGCCAATTCCCGGCGAGGCGAACTTGCTGCCAGACTCCCCGGATGATCCGACTCAGCGTGTTGTACCCGAAGACCGACGGTGCGAAGTTCGACCACGACTACTACCGCGACCAGCACGTGCCGCTCGCGGCCTCGACCTGGAAGGTCGAGCGCACCGAGATCGACAGGGGCATCGACGGCCCCTACGAGGCCGCGGTCCACTTCTTCTTCCCGTCGACCGACGCCATCGCTGCCGCGATGGGCTCGGAGGGGACCGGAGCGATCATGGCAGACGTCGCCAACTACACCGACATCCAGCCCGTGCTCCAGACCAGCGAGATCGTCGGGGGCTGACCTCTCACGGCGTTCTCAGCTTGGCTGGGTAGCGTCCGCGGCGTGCATGGCAGCGCTTGGGTGCTGGTTGCTGCCGTCCTGCTCGCGGTCGCCATTGCAATGTGCTGTGCGATTCTGACGGGCCCGAACGCGCGCGCGGCCGCCGCGTCACCGCCGTGTGCAGACGGGCCCGCGACCGGCACGTCGAAGCCGGCGAGCGCCGGTGTCACGCGCACCGACTACACGTTCGCCCACCGCGTCGGTGGGAGATGCCGGACATTGGTGACGCAGGTGCGCGAGCCGTCACCGGCGGTACCGACCCGGTTGCCGGTGATCGTGGCCATCCACGGACTCGACGGGACGCCGAACGCGCTCGCACCGTTGCTCGACGGGTGGACGAGAGCCGGCTACGTGGTGGTCGCCCCGACGCTGCCGAAGACCAAGAAGGACGCGCGCGGCAAGGCGCTCCGCTCCGAGGTGGTGTCGCAGGCGACCGACGCCCGCTTCGTGCTCGACGAGGTGGTCGACCGGGCGGCGACGCTCGGCATCGACCCCGACGAGATCGGCACCGCGGGCATGTCGCTGGGCGGCATGACCGTGTACGGCCTGATCTCGCACACCTGCTGCGAGGACGGTCGCATCCAGGCCGCGGTCGTGATGGCCGGCGTGCACGACGCGTTCCCGTCGGGCCGGTACGTCCACCAGGACGTGCCGGTGCTGCTGCTGCACGGCGACGCCGACGTCGGCTACCACCACAGCCAGAGCGCCTATACGCAGCTCGCGCCGCCCAAGTGGTTCATCACCCTGCACGGCGAAGGCCACTCGCCTCCGTTCGAGGTGCCCCGTGGTCCCGCGAGCGCGATCGTCGACGCCACCACCGTCTCGTTCTGGGACCACTACCTCAAAGGTGACGCCGCCGCTGCGCAGCAGATCGTGGACGTGGTGAAGGCGACGAACGGCAAGGCGACGCTGAAGCGCGACCTCAGGAGCTGATGGCTTCGCGGCCGCGCTGGCGCAGCTCGAACTTCAGCACCTTGCCGCTGGCGTTGAGCGGCAGCGCGTCGACGACCTCGAGGTAGCGCGGCGCCTTGAAGTTGGCCATGTGCCCGCGTGCCCAGGCGAGCACCTCGTCTCGGTCGACGGTGTGACCGGCCGTCGGCACCACGAACGCCATGCCCACCTCACCCATGCGCGCGTCGGGCACGCCCACGATCGCGACCTGCGCGAGGTCGGGGTGCTCGAGCATGAGGCCCTCGATCTCCGCCGGGTATGCGTTGAAGCCGCCGACGATGAACATGTCCTTGATGCGATCGGTGATGGCGACGTTGTTCTGCGCGTCGACGTAACCGACGTCGCCGGTGTGCAGCCAGCCGTCGGCATCGATGGCTTCGGCCGTCGCCTCCGGGTTGTCGAAGTAGCCGATCATCACGTGGAAGCCGCGCGTGACGATCTCGCCCTGCTCGCCCGTGGGGACGTCGTTGCCGTCGGCGTCGACGATCTTCATCTCGATGCCCTCGAGCGGCCGCCCGGAGGTGTGGGCGATGATCTCGGGGTCGTCGTCGTGGCGGCACATGGCGACGGTGCCGGTGGTCTCGGTGAGGCCGTAGCCGGTGACCACCGAGTCGAACGCGAGCTCCGTGCGCAACTTCACCACCAGCTCCACGGGCACCACCGCGGCGCCGGTGACGGCGAGGCGCAGCGACGACAGGTCGTAGTCGCTGACGTCGGTGTTGAGGATGGTCTGGTAGATCGCCGGCGGCCCCGGCAGCATCGTCACCCGCTCCGACTGGACCGTCTCCATGACCGTCTGCGGGTCGAACACGAGGTGGGGGAGCAGCGTCGCACCCTTCAGCAGCGACGCCAGCAGCCCCGACTTCAGGCCCGCGGTGTGGAACAGCGGGTAGATGAGGAGATAGCGGTCGCCGTGACGCAGGCCGACCACGTCGGACCACGACGCGTACAGGCGCACGCTGGCGCCGTGGCGCAGCATCGCGCCCTTCGGTGCTCCGGTGGTGCCCGACGTGAAGATGATGTCGCTCATCGAATCACCGGTGAGCGCGGCCTCGCGCGCTTCGATCACCGCGTCTTCGACGCCCACGCCGCGCGCCAGGAAGTCGGGCCAGCTCAGGGTGCCGTCGGGCACCGAACCCTCGAGGATCACGATCTCCTCGACCAGGTCGCGTGCACCGGCATCCTCGAGCAGCTCCACGTAGTTCGTGTCGAGGAAGTCGGTGACCGTGAAGAGGAACCGCGCGCCGGAGGTCCGCAGCACGTGCGCGGCCTCGGTGCCCTTGAACCGCGTGTTGAGCGGCACCAGCACGCCGCCCGCCGAGTAGAGGCCAAGGGCGGCGACGATCCACTGGAGGAGGTTGGGCGCCCACACCGACGCGCGGTCACCTGGTTCCAGCCCGGTGGCGACGAACGCCTTGGCCGCGTCACGCACCGCGGAGTCGAGCGCGGTGAACGTGAGGCGGGTGCCACGGTCGACGACCGCCTCGTCGTGGGGCCAGAGGGTCGCCGCCCGGTGCACCACCCCCGGCACGGTCTCCGGAATGTTGGAGGTCACGGGCGGAATATACAATCCGGCGTCTGACGACCCGTCAGAAACGCACGACTCGACACCAGCAACGAGACGAGGGGGAGCCGTGGGGCTGCTCGACGGCAAGGTAGCGATCGTCACCGGCGCCGGCCACGGCATCGGCCGGGGGCACGCCATGGAGATGGCGCGTCACGGCGCGAAGGTCGTGGTCAACGACCTCGGAGGCAGCGAGCGGGGGGAGGGCGCGGGCAAGGCGGCCGACGACACCGTGAAGCTGATCACCGACGCCGGCGGCGAGGCGGTGTCGAACTACGGCGACGTGAGCGACCACGAGCAGTGCGGCGAGCTGGTGCAGCAGGCGATCGACACGTTCGGCCAGCTCGACATCCTGGTGAACAACGCGGGCATCGTCCGCGATGCCGCGATCTGGAACATGCCGGTCGACGACTGGGACCTCGTGATGCGGGTGCACGTCCGCGGCACGTGGTCGACGTCGCACTTCGCGGCCAAGTACTTCCGCGACCGCTCGAAGCGCGACGACTCGCTGCACGGTCGCATCATCAACACCACGTCCGGCGCGGGGTTGGGTGGCAACTTCGGCCAGACGGGCTACGCGACCGCCAAGGCCGCGATCGTGGGCCTCACGCTCACGCTGGCGCAGGAGCTGTACCGCTCGAACGTGACCGTCAACTGCATCGGCCCCGCCGGGCTCACGCGCATCACCGCGACCATGCCGGGATCGGGCGAGGCGTTCGAGCCCAACGACGTGCCCGAGGGCGAGTGGAACCCGATGGACCCGAAGAACAGCTCACCGGTGGTGGCGTGGCTGGCGAGCGACGAGGCCGACTACGTGACCGGCCAGGTGATCCGGGTGATCCACGACAAGCTGATCTGGATGGGCGGCTGGTACGAGCGCGCCGACGTGAGCTGCGAGGGCAAGCCGTGGGACGCCGAGAAGCTCGGGATGACCATGGCGACGGATTTGTTCCAGACCCGCCACCGCGGCATGGTCTTCGGTCCAGCCAAGTAGAGAGGCCCCACCCCATGGCGATGCCGACCGACGTCCCGATCATCGACTGCATGATCAGCTTCCCCATCGAGGACAAGAAGAAGCTCTACGAGTTCATCACCAAGCAGACCAAGGACTCGCAGTCGAAGGACGAGTACCAGTTCCCGGTCGAGTACATGTTCAAGGACGTGCCCGACGAGCACCAGTCGGGTGAGGATCCGGTCGCGGTCACGCTGCGCGAGATGGACAAGCACAACATCGAGAGGGGACTCATCGGCGTCGGCAGCGGCAACTCCGAGCGCGCGCTGCAGGATCACCCCGACCGCTTCATCGGTGCGCTGAGCGTCGACCCCAACGACATCATGGGTTCCCTCGGGCGCATCGTCGAGGCGCACGAGAAGTGGGACATCCGCGCCGTCGACATCTTTCCGTGCGGGCTGTTCCCGCAGATCCGGATCAACGCGCCGCAGATGTACCCGGTGTACGCCAAGTGCGTGGAGCTCGGCATCTCGGTGTGGGTCAACGCCGGTGTCCCCGGCCCGCGTCTGAAGATGGACCCGCAGAAGGTGGAGTACATCGACGACGTGATGTACGACTTCCCGGAGCTGGTGTTCGTCACCCGTCACGGCTGCGAGCCCTGGGAAGACCTCGCGGTGAAGCTCATGCTCAAGTGGCCCGGGCTCCACTACTGCACCAGCGCGTTCGCGCCCAAGCACTACCCGAAGGCGATCATCGACTACGCCAACACGCGCGGCGCCGACAAGATCATCTACGCGGGCTACTTCCCGATGGGCCTCACCCTCGACCGCATCATGGGCGACATGGTGGACGTGCCGTTCCGCGACCACGTGTGGCCGAAGTTCCTGCGGGAGAACGCGGAGCGCGTGCTCAAGTTGCAGTGACCACCCTGCGCTACCACGACGACGAACGTCTCGCGCCGGAGCAGCGCGCCGCGCTCTGCGGCCCGGGTGCGATGTTCGAGCGCACGACCGAGAACGTGCTCGGCGCCGACATCGAGGTGTTCGTGCGACGGCCGCGCAGCCTGGTCGAAGTGCTGCGCACCAGCGCCGAGCAGTTCGGCGACCGGCCCTACCTCGTGTTCCCCGATCTTCACGGCGGAGGCGAGACGGTCACGTTCGCCGACGTGCCGGGGCGGGCGGGCGCGATCGCGCAGGTGCTCGCCGACGAGTACGGCGTCGGCCACGGAGACCGGGTCGCGTTCGCCAGCGCCAACAGCCTCGACTACGCGCTGGCGCAACTGGCGGTGGTGAGCCTGGGCGCGATCATCGTCGGTCTCAACGGGTGGTGGACCGGTCCCGAGCTCGCCTACGGCATGGAGGTCACGAAGCCGACCGTCCTCTTCGGCGACGAGGCGCGCCTCGCCCGCCTCGCCGAGGTGGGCATCGAGGGCACGCCGATGCTCCACGTCGACGGTTCGGCGCCGCTGCCCGAGCCCGGAGAGGGCGGCGTCATCGACGAAGACGACCCGTTCATGATCCTGTTCACCTCGGGGACGACGGGACGGCCGAAGGGCGCCACGCTCACCCACCGCAACCTGGTGCACATGGGCTCGGCCATGGCGTTCGGGCGGGCGGTGACCATGCTCCTCAACCACGTGCCGCCACCCGCGCCCGACGCGCCGCCACCGGCGTCGATCTGCGCCACGCCCTTCTTCCACATCTCGGGTACCGCACCGCTGTTCATGACCGGTTCGCGCTTCGGCTCGTCGTTGATCTTCCCGCCGCCGGGCCGGTGGGATCCCGCGGTCCACCTGCGCCTCACCGCCGACCATCGCGTGTCGGCGTGGTCGGGTGTGCCCACCCAGTTCTGGCGCATGCTCGAGCACCCCGACTTCGACACCTTCGACCTCTCGTGCCTCACGCTGGTCTCGTCGGGTGGCGCGCCGTTCCCGCCCGAGCTGATGCGGGTGCTCAACGAGAAGATCCCGACCGCCAACCTGTCGAACGGCTACGGCATGAGCGAGTCGATGGGGGCGGGCACGCTGCTCTCGGGGGCGCGTTACGTCACCCACCGCGAGTCGGTCGGCGCGCCGTACCCGACGCTCGAGGTCCAGATACGCGACGACGACCGCAACGTGCTGCCCGAGGGCGAGGTCGGCGAGATCTGCCTGCGCGGCGGCGTGGTGTTCAAGGGCTACTGGGACGACCCGGATGCCACCGCCCAGGTCCTCGACGACGAGCGCTGGTACCACAGCGGCGACTACGGCCGCATCGAGGACGGCGTGCTCTGGCTCGAGAGCCGGATGCGCGACCTGATCATCCGCGGGGGAGAGAACATCTACCCGATGGAGATCGAGCACCGCCTGGTCGAGCACCCCGGGATCTCCGACGCCGCCGTCATCGGTGTCGAGCACCGGACGCTCGGGCAGGAGGTCAAAGCGGTCGTGGTGCTGCACGACGGCGCGTCACTCGACGCGGCCGCGGTGCAGGAGTGGGTCGCGCAGGGCCTCGCCGCGTTCAAGGTGCCCGCGCACGTGGAGTTCCGCGACGCGCTGCCCTACACGCAGACCGGCAAGGTCATGAAGCACCTGCTGGAGAGCGAGTCGATCTAGCCGCGGTCGTCAGGACACGATCGGCGGGGGGTCGCCGGTGGCGCGCTCCCACGCTGCCGCCGCGCCGCGCTGGGCGACGACCCGAGCCACCGCGGCGCCGACGGCCACCGCGATCGCCCACGTGAGCGCGTCCGGCCAGCTCACGTCGCGCGACACCGGGTTCTCGGGCGGGTCCTCGTGCTTGGTCGTCTTCCAGGTCGCGACGGCCGCCCGGCGCACCGCGGCCGCGGCGAGCGTGCCCGACGCGACGGCGACGCCCTGCCAGGCCAGCCTCTTCGTGTTCGGCATGTCCGTGGTCTGCCCGGTTCGGGGGTCGGTCAACCGTCGAGCTGGCCGAGCACACCGTCCTTCGCGTTCGGCAGCGCGAGCAGCTCGGCGAACGCCTGGTTCTCGAGCGTGCGGGCACGGGCGATGCCTTCGCGCTCGGCGTCGAGGAGGAGGCGCTTGGTCGCCATGAGCGACGGCAGCGACTTCGACGCGATGCGCGTGGCCAGGTCGATCGTGTCCTCGACGAGCGTCTCGGGTCGGCACTGCTGGACCGCGAGCCCGGTGGCGACGGCGTCCCCGGCCGAGATCCAGTCGGACGTGAACAACGAGAGCGACGCGCGCTGCCGACCCATGCGGCGCGGGAGGAGGTAGCTGCTGGCGGCCTCGGGCGCGACGCCCATGTTCGTGAACGGCGCGAGGAGGCGCGCGTGGTCGGACACGAACACGAGGTCGCAGTGGGCGAGCATCGTGAACCCGAGTCCCACCGCGGCACCGTTCACCGCCGCGAGCAACGGCTTCGGGAACTCCTGGAGCACGTCGACGAACGCGGGGAAGCCGTTCCGTGATGTCGAGGTGCCGTCGACGCCATGATCAACGGTGGCGGCCATCTCGAGGAGGTCGGTGCCGGCACAGAACGCCTTGCCCGCGCCGGTGAGCACGACGACCGCGACGTCGTCGTCGGTCTCGGCGGCACGCAGCGCGTCGGCAGCCGCGTGGTACAGCTCCTCGTTGAACGCGTTGGCGCGATCGGGCCGGTTGAACGTGAGCAGGCGAACGCGGTCGCGGTCTTCGGCGAGCAACATGTCGTGGGGCATGGCGGGTCAGCCTACGGCGAGCATCAGCGCGACCCACTCGACCGGTTCGTCGCCCGCCGGCCGCCACTTGTGATGGGTGCCGCGCTGCACCACGGCCTCGCCCGGACCGAGCACCACCGGTTCCCCCGGAGAAGCCGGGCTGGTGGGAAGGGACAGCTCCAGTCGTCCGGAGAGGACGACGTCGACGTCGATGGTCGCCGTGGTGTGCCACCCCGCCTCACCGGCATCGTCGCCGGCGGGGAGCCGCACGGTCCGGAAGCAGATCCCGCCGCCGCGCGGTTCGAGCTCCCACCCGCCCTCGGGGTCGCCGCCCTGGTCGGGAGCACCGAGCGCACCACCCGTCTGCCAGAGCTCGACCAGCCGCGTCTCGCCCGCGTCGAGGGCGGCGGGCGGCGTGCCGTCGACGAGCGCGTAGGAGCGTCCGTCGGCGTCGCTGGCCGCGACCAGTCGACGCGGCCCGTTGCCGTCACCGCTCGTCGCCATCACCTGCGGTTCAGCGGGAGGCGGCGCGGCGGGGTCAGGTCGCAACATGCACACCACGTAGGTGCAGGGCTCGTCGCCCGCCACGCGCCAGCGGTGGCGGTTGCCGCGTTGGATCACGACATCGCCCGGACCGAGCTCGTGCTCGCCGTCGTCGAGGCCGAGGACGATGCGGCCGTCGACGACGACCATGAAGTCGAGCGTGTCGGTCGCGTGCATGCCGGGTTGTCCGGGGTCGTCGCCCTCGACTCGGATCCAGTCGCCCCCGCCTTCGCTCGCGCCGGGGAAGCGGATGATCCGCACCGAGCAACCGCCCGGCGGCGGCTCCAGGCGCACCGGGCCGTCAGGCTCGTCGCCCCCGTCGTCGACCGACGCCACCGCGCCGTCGAGCCAGAGCCAGGTGGCGACCGCGAACCCGTTGGCGCGGATGGTGCCTTCGGGCGCACCGTCGGAGACGATCACCGCGCGCCCGTCGGCGTCGTGCCCCGTGACGACGCGTCGTGCCGTGAACTCGAGTGCTGCCATGCCGCGGACCCTACGCCGCGTCACGCGTGCTCCGCCGACCGGTACCATGGCCGAACACCAGAAGGGGAGTATCCCCACGACGGGTCGTCGTCATCACGGTTCTCAGGAGCCCGGCACCCGTGCCGTTTCCCTCTGGAAGCGGCGGGAGAGACCTTCGGAACCGTGAGAAGCTGGTTTCGAAGGGATCCGTCATGGAGTGGGTCGTCCTCATCGTCGTCATCGTGGCGCTGCTCGCGGTCGACCTCCTCGTGCACCGCGGCAACCACGAGCCCACTGCGAAGCGAGCGCTGGTCGAGTCGGCGGCGTGGGTGGCGTGCGGTCTCGGCTTCGCCGCGGTCGTGCTCGTGTGGAAGGGCAGCGGCGCCTTCTCCGAGTACCTGAGCGGCTACGTGATCGAGAAGTCGCTCAGCATCGACAACGTGTTCGTGTGGGCGGTGATCTTCTCCAGCTTCGCCATCCCTGCCCGCTACCAGCACCGCGTGCTGTTCTGGGGCATCTTCGGCGCGCTGGCGATGCGCGCCATCTTCATCTTCGCCGGCGCCGCGCTCATCGACGAGTTCTGGTGGATGCTCCTGGTGTTCGGAGTCGCGCTGCTGATCTCCGGCTTCAAGGTCATCCGCCACAAGGACGACGAGGGCGAGCACGAGCACGACCGCGCGGTCAAGCTCCTCGGGCGCTTCCTGCCGGTGCGGGCCGAGCTGGCCGAGCAGCACTTCGTGGTGAAGGAGCCTCCGACTCCGGGTCATGCGGCGCGCTGGGTGGCCACACCGCTGCTCGCGGCGCTGGTCGTGGTCGAGGTGACCGACGTCGTGTTCGCGGTCGACAGCGTCCCGGCGATCCTCGCGGTGTCACGCGACCCGTTCATCGTGTTCGCGTCGAATGCGTTCGCGATCCTCGGCTTGCGCGCCATGTACTTCTTGCTCGGTGACGCACGCGAGCGCTTCCACTACCTCGCGCACGCGCTGGGCGCGATCCTGGTGTTCGTCGGGCTCAAGATGATCGTGTCGCACTGGTGGCACATCCCGACGCTGGCGTCGCTCGGCGTGATCGTCGCGATCCTCGTGGTGGCGGTGCTCGCCTCGATGCGCAAAGCTGCCGTGCATGAGGGGTGACCGGGTCGAGGTGGTCGTCGAGCTGGGCGGGGGCGAGACCCGCACCTACGACATCGTGGCGACCCGAGCCGGACGCCGGGTCGAGACCACGACCGGCCGGGGCATCGTCGAGGTCACCGAGGTGACGCGCACCGGCGAGGTCGTGCGCACCGCCCGGTTCATGCAGGCGCGGGTCATCGCGGTGGTCGAGCACCCGGCCGACGACGGCGAGGCTCCCGTGCAGCAGGCCCTCCTGGAGCTGTAGTCGGGCGCCGGCCGTGCCCGATACGGTACGACCATGCAGCTGGCCGAACTGGTGGTGCCCGAGTCGACCGTCGTCCTCACGCAGGAGTGCCAGAAGGGCGTCATCGGCGAGTTCAGCCTCCTGCCCGCGTTGGCGGAGTCGGCGAAGGCGATCGGCCTGGTCGAGAACGTCAACCGCCTCGTCACCACCGGCCGCGCCGCCGGCTGTGGCGTCCTGCACTGCATCGCGGCGACGCGCGCCGACCGGCGGGGCGCGAGCACCAACGCCCCGCTCTTCCAGGGGACGGCGCGGGCCGAGGACGACGGCCCCGGCCCCATGACGCCTGGTGGTCCGGGCACCGAGCTCATGGACGGCATCGAGGCCGCCGACAGCGATCTCTTCTCCACCCGGATCGGCGGGCTCTCGCCGGTGAACGGGACCGACGTCCCGACGTTGCTGCGCAACCTCGGTGCGAAGACGGTGGTGATCGCCGGGGTGTCGACCAACGTGGCGATCCCGAACGCCACCCTCGACTGCGTGAACTTCGGGTTCAACGTGGTGATCCCGCGCGACGCGATCACCGGCTACCCGGTCGACTACACCGACGTGATCATCAAGAACACGCTCGCGCTCGTCGCCAAGATCACCACCACCGACGAGCTCGTCGGCGTCTGGTCGTAAGCGCGTCTGGTCGTGAGCGCGGTCGTCAGAAGGGCAGCTCGACCGGCTCCGCGATCTTGCCGAGGAGGTCGCACAACGTCCGTTGCTCGCTCGCGCTGAGCGGCGCCACCGTGGGCGCGGTGGCGAGCGCGGCGGTGAACGCCTTGCGCCGCAGCTCGTCGCCTTCGGGCGTCCGCACGATGCGGCGAACCCGCCGGTCGTGAGCATCGACCGTGCGCACGACCAGGCCGCGCGCCTCGAGGCGGTCGACGATGTCGGTCACGTTCGAGGCGTCGAAGTGCAGGCTCTCGGCGAGCTGGCGCTGCGACCACGGTTCGTCGAGGTGGCCGAGCGCGGCGAGCTGCGACGGTGTCAGGTCGAAGCCGGCGGCCAGTTCGGCCACGTGGGCCTTCATCGCGTGCATGACCCCCATCAGGTGGCGCAGCACGTCCCGCGACAGCTGCTCCCCGCCGACGGTCCCCCCGGATCGAGCCACGTCCCACTCCTGTGCTACGGTCGATGATTGATCCAACCAATGATTGGTCGTCTCATTGTAGCCCCGCAGACGGCCCCGGGAGGGAAGCGGATGCTGCAGCGACTGGCCGGCTGGTGCTACCGACGCCGTCGGCGCGTGCTCGTGCTCTGGATCGTGGCCCTCATCGGTGTGAGCGCGGTCGGAGCCAACGTCGGGTCGACGTTCGCACAGGGGTTCTCGCTCGCGGGCACCGAGTCGCAGCGCGCCGCCGACCTGCTCGCGTCGAGGTTCCCGGCCCGCGCCGGCGACGAGGGCCAGATCGTGTTCGCCCACGCGGGCGGGGTCCAGGACCCGGCCGTGGCGGCACGCCTCGAGTCGCTGTTCGCCGAGGTGGCGAAGGTCCCGCACGTGAGCTCGGTGGTGAGCCCGTATTCACCGGAGGGCGCCCGCCAGATCGCCCGCAACGGTGACATCGCCTACGCCACCGTCCAGTTCGACCGGGTGGCGTCGAAGATCCCCGACGCGACGATCAGCCGCATCCGCAGCCTCGCGCACCACGCCGAGGGCGGTGACGTGCGGATCGCACTGGGCGGGAGGATGTTCCAGCAGTTCGGCGGCATCGGGCCAGCCGAGCTGATCGGGATCCTCGCCGCCATCGTGATCCTGCTCGTGGCGTTCGGTTCGCTGCTCGCCATGGGCCTCCCGATCCTGGTCGCGCTGTTCGGCATCGGCATCGGGCTCGGGTTCGTGGAGCTGCTCAGCCACGTCATCGCCACGCCCGACTTCGCCACCCAACTCGCCTCGATGATCGGGATCGGCGTGGGCATCGACTACGCGCTGTTCATCGTCACCCGGTACCGGCAGGGCCTCGACGAAGGGTTCGCCCCCGAGCACGCGGTGGTGCGCGCCATCGACACCGCGGGTCGCGCCGTCGTGTTCGCCGGGTGCACCGTGGTCATCTCGTTGCTCGGCCTGTTCCTGATGGGCGTCGACTTCGTGAACGGGATGGCGGTGGGCACCTCGGTGACGGTCGGCATCGTCATGCTGGCGTCGATCACGCTGCTCCCCGCGATCCTCGGCTTCGCCGGGCGCACCATCGATCGCTTCTCGATCCGGCGGTCGCGGGCGCCCAAGCCCCGCGAGCGCACGCTCTGGTACCGGTGGAGCCGGGTCGTGCAGCGTCGCCCGTGGCCGGCCCTCCTGGGTGGTCTCGCGCTGCTCGTCGCGCTCGCGATCCCGATGCTCTCGATGCGCCTCGCGTTCCCCGACGCCGGCGGCAACCCCACGAGCGACACCACGCGTCGCGCCTACGACCTCGTGGCCGACGGCTTCGGTCCCGGCTTCAACGGGCCGCTCATCCTCGCGGCCGAGTACCCCAAGGGCACCGACGTCGCCGCGCTCGACACGCTCGTCAGCCGCCTCCAGCACACGCCCGACGTCGCCGCCGTCGTCGGACCGCAGGCGAGCCCGTCGGGCGACGCCGCCGTGATCCGGGTGATCCCGGTCAGCTCGCCGCAGTCCCAGACCACCAGCGACCTCGTCCACCCCCTGCGCGACGACGTGCTCCCGCGCGCGGTGCAGGGATCCGACGTGCAGGTCCACGTCGGCGGGCTCACCGCGTCGAGCATCGACGTGTCGGAGCGGCTGTCGTCGCGCCTGCCGATCTTCATCGCCGCGGTGCTCGTGTTGAGCTTCCTGCTCCTCATGGCGGTGTTCCGCAGCCTGCTCGTGCCGCTCAAGGCCGTCATCATGAACCTGCTGTCGATCGGCGCGGCGTACGGCGTGGTGGT
>DASUAS010000046.1:0-19118 GCA_035763625.1 Acidimicrobiia bacterium | reverse complement strand
TTGGCGTAGGTGGTGATCTCGGCGGCCACCTGCAGCCCCTCGAGCGCCTTGAGGTCGGCGTAGTTGTCGACGTCGCCGTTGAGCGCGCCGACCACGTAGGGGCGGTCCTCGCCGTCGAGCTCCTCGTGGTTGAGCGGATGCGCGTTGGCCTCGGAGATGATGCCGACGCTCGCCCACCGGGTGTGGCCGAGCACCATCACCTCGGCGTCGTCGTCCGCGAGCGCGAGGTGGAGGAGCGCGTCGTCGCGGATGGCGGCCCGCAGCACCGCGGTGTTGTCACCGAGCTCGCCGATCTCGGCCGCGGCCTTGTACACGAACGCGAGCTGGTCACCGACGGCGCGCACCGAACCCGACGCGAACAACCGATCGGACGCGCGCGCGGTGACCAGCCGACCGATCGCGGGCTCGGCGAGGTCGAGACCGTGACCTCGCACGAGCAGGTGGATGCCCGCGGAGTCACGCCCGCGCACCTCGAGGCGGTCGACGGCCGACAGCGCGACCTGCACCGAGTGGAACGCCTCGATCGCCGCGATCGACGGATCGGCGCCGGCGAGCGCGGCCACCTCACGAGCGGTGCGCAGACGGTCACGACCGACCGCCCACACCGCGTCGCGGACGCGGACCAGGGCGGCGTTGACGTACTCCAACGACGAGGCGGCGAGCGTGGTGCCGAGCCCGTCGTCGAGCTCGCGCTCCAGCGCGTCGCAACGACCGGTCAGCTGCTCGACCCGGTCCTCCACCAGGACCGCGGCCTGCGGATCGCCGAGGAGCGCTCGCACGCCCGGGACCCCCCGCAGCGCGGTGTCGACGGTCTCGACCGCCGCCGCGACCGCGGCGAGGCGACCCGCGAGCTCATCGGCGGTGAGGTCGTCGGCGGTGAGGTCGTCTCCCGCGCCGAAGGTCGCCAGCGCGCGGTCGAGCTCCTCGACCAGGTGCGCGGCGTCGGGCACCGCACGCGTCGCACGTCGACGGACGACGCCGACGATCCCACACATGGAGAGAAATGCTACAGAGGGGCCGGCGCGGCACGGGCCGCCGCGTGCTGCACCAGCTCCACGAGGCGCTCGGCCGCGTCCTCCGCCGCGTCGGGTTCGGTGGCTTCCACCATCACCCGCACGAGAGGTTCGGTGCCCGACGGGCGCACGAGCACGCGTCCGTCGTCGCCCAGCTCGTCGTCGACGTCGCGGACCCGGCTCCAGAACGCGGCGTCGCGGGCGAGCGCCTCGGCGCCCTCGACCGCGACGTTGCGCAGCACCTGCGGCACCCGGGTGACCACCGACGCCAGCTCCGACAACGACCGGCCTCGGCGGGCCATGGTGTCGAGCAGGAAGATGCCGGTGAGGGTGCCGTCGCCGGTGGTGGCGTTGTCGGCGTAGATGATGTGGCCCGACTGCTCCCCGCCGAGCGTGAGGTTGCGCTGCTCGAGCACGTCGAGGACGTTGCGGTCGCCGACGGGGGTCTCGATCACGTCGATCCCGTAGGGCTCGAGCGCGCGCCGCAGCCCGAGGTTCGACATCACGGTCGCGACGATCGCGTCACCGCGCAGCTGCTTGCGGTCGTGCAGGTCGATCCCCGCGATGGCGAGGATCTCGTCGCCGTCGACGAGCTGACCGCGCTCGTCGATCGCGATCACACGGTCGGCGTCGCCGTCGAACGCGAGCCCGGCGTCGGCCCGGGCGACGAGCACCGCCTCCTGCAGCTCCTGCGGATGCGTCGAGCCGCAGCTGGCGTTGATGTTCACCCCGTCGGGAGAGGCGTGGATCACGTCGACCGTCGCGCCGAGAGCCCTCAGCGCGCTGGGCGCAGCCCGGAACGCGGCGCCGTTGCCGCAGTCGAGCACGATGTGCAACCCCGAGAGCTGCCGCCCCTGGAGCGAGTCGACGAGCATGGCGACGTAGTCGTCGAGCGCGCCGCGGTGCTCGCTCGACACGCCGACGCCGTAGCCCTCGGGACCGG
This sequence comes from Acidimicrobiia bacterium, assembly GCA_035763625.1. Taxonomy (GTDB): domain Bacteria; phylum Actinomycetota; class Acidimicrobiia; order IMCC26256; family DASPTH01; genus DASUAS01. The sequence continues at coordinate 17,162 of DASUAS010000046.1, read as the reverse complement.
GCTCGGGCTGGCTGACGGCGAGGGCCCGCAGCTCCTGCTCCACCTCGTGCTCGAGCGGCTCGGGGATCTTGCGGCCGCCGGGCGCGAACAGCTTGATGCCGTTGTCGCCGAAGGGGTTGTGACTGGCGGAGATCACCGCCGCCGGCGCCCCTCGCTCCCGCGCCACGTGCGCCACCCCCGGGGTGGGGAGCACGCCGACGAGCACGACGTCGAGACCCTCGGCGCAGAGGCCCGCGACCAGCGCGGCCTCGAGCATCGGGCCCGAGCGACGCGTGTCGCGGCCCACCACGAACGGCTCGTCGTGGCCGAGCACCCGGGCCGCGGCCCGACCGAGCGCGGTCACGAGCTCGGAGGTGAGCTCCACGTTGGCGACGCCCCGCACCCCGTCGGTGCCGAACCGCAGCGTCATCGGTACCGCACGCGCCTCAGCGCTTCGAGTACTGCGGCGCCTTGCGGGCCTTCTTGAGGCCGTACTTGCGCCGCTCCTTCTCGCGCGCGTCGCGCGTGAGGAGTCCGGCCTTCTTGAGCTGCGGGCGGGACTCGTCGTCGAGCGCGATCAGCGCCCGCGCGATCCCGAGGCGGAGGGCACCGGCCTGGCCGCTGACGCCGCCACCGTCGAGCGTGGCGTCGACGTCGTACACGTCGGCGGTCTGCGTGAGGCGCAGCGGCTCGAGCGCGACGACCCGGTGCGTGAGGATCGGGAAGTACTGCTCGAACGGGCGTCCGTTGACGGTGATCACGCCCGAGCCGGGGCGGAGACGGACGCGGGCAACGGCCTCCTTGCGGCGACCGGTGCTCTGGATGAGGGGCTTGGGCACGCGTACCTCGTTCCTATGAACGCTTCGACGCCAGCGCGCGAGGCTGAGGCTGCTGCGCGGCGTGCGGGTGGGCGGGACCGGCGTAGACGCGCAGCTTGCGGATCTGCGCCCGCCCGAGACGGTTCTTCGGCAACATCCCCCGGATCGCCAGGCGCACCACGCGCTCGGGGTCGCGGCCGAGGAGGTGCTCGAGCGATTCGGTGCTGAGGCCGCCCGGGTATCCCGAGTGGCGGTGGTACACCTTGTCGGCGAGCTTCCGCGGGGTCACGTCGAGCTTCGCCGCGTTCACGACGATCACGTGGTCGCCGGTGTCGACGTGGGGGGCCCAGATCGGCTTGTGCTTCCCGCGCAGCAGGGTGGCCGCCTCGGTGGCGACCTTGCCCAGCACCTGGCCCTCGGCGTCGATCACGTGCCAGGCGCGGTTGATGTCAGCGGGTTTCGGGGTGAACGTGCGCAACGGATCCTCACGAAGAAATTGCGGAGGCGTCGCCGCCTGGCCGGGATGGCCCAACCGGCGTCGGACGCGAGGGGACAATCTAGTCCGCGGCCGCCACGGCCGGCAATCGGACCCCGGACCGGGGTCCTCCCCCCAACGAAGCTGCGTGACTCGGGCACATCTGAGGTGCCCAATCAGCGAACCTTCGAGGAGGGTGTGGGCTGTCGGGTCGGTAGCGTGTCCCGGATGAGCGACCTCGACCGTGCGCTCGACGTGCTGCTCGACGCGCGGCTGGCCCCCATCGTCGACATGGTGGCGCGGCGGACCGCGGCCGACACGTACGAGGTGGCGAGCGCCGAGGGCGCGGTCACGTTCCGGCGCGTCGGCCCCGGGCCCGACGGCTACGAGCGCACCGGGGTGACCGGCTCCGACCCGCTCGCCGACCAGTCACCCGACCGACTCGTCGGCCTCGACGCCGAGCGCGCCGATCCGCACCCGCCCCGCACCACCAACTCGTACCCGTACGCCTTCGACCACGTGGCGCAGCTGTTCGACCATCCCGCCGCGCCCGACCTGTGCGTCCTGCACTCGGCCGCGCACAACTGGGAGGACCAGGGTGGCCACCGCGGTGAGCACGGCTCGCTCGGCATCGTGCAGGCGCGGGCCCCGTTCGTGATCGCGGGCAAGGGCGTGCGCAACGACGGTCTCGTCCCGCGCGCCGGTCGCCTCGTCGACGTGGCGCCGACCATCGCCGAGCTGCTCGGGTGCGCACCCGACGACGACGGCCACCACCTCGCGGGCCAGGATGGCGTCGTGCGCACCGATGTGCTCGATGCCGGCGCGGGCCGTCCGAGCCACGTCGTCGGCTTCCTCTTCGATGGGGTCAACCCCAACGTGCTGCACGCGATGGCCGCGTCCGGCGAGGCGCCGAACGTGGCCCGGCTCGTCGAGATGGGCACCGCCTACGAGTGGGGCGCGATGGCCGGCTTGCCGACGGTGACGCTCGCCAACCACACGTCGATCCTCACCGGACGCCTGCCCGGCCATCACGGGATCCTGCACAACGCCTGGTACGACCGGGCGAAGGGCGAGCAGGTCATCACCAACTCGCAGGCGACGTGGCCGTGGGCGATGGACCACCTCAGCGCCGGTGTCGAGTCGCTCCACCAGGCCATCCACCGCGCCGAGCGGGGGGCGTTCACCGCGTCGGTCAACGAACCGTGTGACGTCGGCGCCGACTACTCCACGTTCGACTTCTTCCGGCGGGGCGAGGTGCCGCCGATCCCCGAGTCACCCGACGGGCTGCCCCACACGACCGAGCGGTTCGTCCGCCCCTCGAAGGACTACTCGTGGTCGTCGGTGGTCGACCACATGGGAACCGAGCAGGCCGTCGGCATCTGGGGCGGCCACTACCGCGACCAGTCGTATCCGTTGCCCCGGTTCATGTGGTGCAACTTCACGTTGACCGACTCCGCGTTCCACGAGGGCGGCCCGTTCTCCGAGATCGCGGCGTCGTCGGTGCGCGACTCCGACGCCCGGGTCGGGGAGGTGCTCGCCGCGGTCGAACGCGCCGGGGTGTTCGACGACACCGCGTTCGTGCTGGTCGCCGACCACGGCATGCAGGAGACGGATCCCGGGGTGCGCGGCGACTGGGACGTCGCGCTGAGAGACGCCGGCGTCGACGTGCGCGACGAGGGCTACAGCTTCCTCTACGTCGGAGACGCCGCGGAGCCGTGGCCGGAGGCCGGGACGGCGTCGCGGAGTCGATCCGTCGAGGACGGCTGACGCGCCGCGGTCACCGCACGGTCACCTTCGCACCGTCGCCCGTCGCGCCCGTGCACGCGAGCTCGAACGTGAGCGTGCCCTCGCCGGTACACGAGGTGGAGAGCGAGCCGATGGTCACGTCGTATCCGCCGATGGACGCGGCGCCGACGGCGGACGGGTTCTCGACGACGACGCGTTCCCTCTTGGCGAAACCGGTGTCGGTTCCGCACACAACCGTCGTCGGATCACCGACCTGCGTTCCGCCGACGCGGTCGAACATCGTGACGACCGCGACCGCGTGTGACGTCTCGCGGTCGCAGGTGACGGTGATCGTCGTCCGGTTCGGGGCGGCCCCGCTCGCCGGCGACGCGAGCATCGCCACCGTCAGTGCTGTCGCCCCGATGACCGGGGCCAGAGCTCGTCGGAACATGGTGTCTTCCTCCGTCTCTGCCCGCCGTTTCCTCTCAACGGATGAGCGCCCCCGCCAGGGTGGGGACCTTCACCGACTTCTGCGGATCCGGTGCCATGGTCAGCGAGCCACCGCCGCTCACCTGGACCTGGAACGACACGAACTGCGCGTTCTGCTGACCCCACGTCCCGCCGCCCGAGAGCGTGAACGGCGCCGCCTCGGGCGTGAAGAACACCCCGCTCAGCTGCACGCCCGTCCCGCCCGCCATGGAGAACTTGCTCGTGTTGTTGCTCGTCGCCGGCATGTCGCACCAGAGGGCGAGGTAGCCGAAGGGGCCTTCAGTCGGTGCGTTCCAGATGGGCGGCGAGGAGTTCACCTTCACGTAGCCAGTCGCGAGGTAGACGAACGCATGGTTGACGTTCAGCTGGCCACCGGTGATGTTGATGGCGCCGTCGCGGAGGTAGACGAACGAGGCACCGGTGCTGGCCACGCCGGTGCACGGTGTCTGCACCGCCGGCGCGACGCAGCTCGCGGGCAGCTGCGACGTGGAGTTGTTGGTGTTGAAGCTCAAGCTGCCCCCCGTCATGCTGAAGCCCGAGTCGAACACCACGTTGCCGTCCTTGAACTCGACCGACGTGCCGTTGCCGATGTTCAGGCCCCCCGGACAGTCGATCCACCAGTTGCCCGACACGCTGATGGTGCCGGTCGGATTGCAGCCGAACGAGGCGCGCCAGCGCTGGTACGCGGTGCCGACGCCGGCCGGCACGGTCGGTGGCAGCCCGGTCGTCCCGACCGCGGCCTTCAAGTTGTCGACGTAGGGCGGTGTCGCCGTCGGATCGCAGCTCGCGACCAGCGTGATGCCGTGGTAGAGGGCCTTGGCGGCGGGATACGGGTTGTGGCAGTTGTAGACGTCGTCGACCCGCGCCCGCGTCGCGCGCGACGACACCGGCACGGGCTGCGGCAACATCCTCCGGCTCGCGACGTCAGCGGGGTCGCAGGCAGCCGAGCCGGCACCCGTGGCGATGCAGCTCGTGGCGGTGGACGGCAACCCGAACAGCTGGATCGTCCCCATCGGTGAGCCGCTGAGCGGCACGGCCCGCAGCGTCGTCCCGCTCCCGGTGACGCTGACCGTCCGCTGGCTGCTCTGGCAGGTCGACCCGTCGGAGTCGACGGTGAGGACCCCTGGGACGGTCGACGTCCCGACGGTCACCTGCGACCCGCCGCTGATCGCGAGCGACGTGCACCCGACCGGATCGAGCAGCCACAGCGCCGGTGTGAGCTGCGGCCCGCGCGGCCAAGGCCGCGCGGTGGCCGCCGTCGTGTCGTCGAGCCGCGTCTTCCCCAGCACGCTCGAGAAGAGTGGACGAGTCCGCGAGGAGATCACGACCCGGATTCGTTGGCACTCGGTGCCGTCCTGCAGTCGCGCACCGCCGACGACGTGCGAGTCGACGATCTCCGCATCGGGGACCGGGTAGTGGACCGACACGGTGTACGAGCCGGAGGTCGTCACCGGCGCCGCCTGGCCCGTGCCGCCCGAGCACCGCGTCGTGCCCATTCCGGCGCAGAACGTCGACGGGGTGATGGCCGGTGACAACGAGGCGTTCTGGTTCACGTACTGGATCGCCGCCTGACACGCACCCGTCGGGTCGTTCGCCGCCAAGCCCTTCGCGCCGGCGAGCGCCGCGAAGTCGGCGACGCCCTGGTCGACTCGGACCTGCGAGCGCACGACGCCGAGGTCCACGACGAGCGCGGTGAGCCCAAGCAGTGCAGTGAGCAGCAGCGTCGCCATGACCAGCACCGCCCCGCGCTCTCGGTCGTCAGCAGCGACGCGCATCACAGCTCGAACTTCGCGTCGGCGTTCGTGGTCAACGTGACCGGGATCTTGATGAACGCGGCGTTGATCGAGTCACCCGATCGCCGGATCCGCACCTGGACCCGTGCGGCGGTGTCGGTGTTGCCGTCGTCGTAGCAGTTGGTCCCGTCGGTCTTCGTCGTGAAGGTCGAGTCGATCGGAGCACCGGTCGCTCCGCTGACGAGCGCCACGCACACGTCGGCCGTCTGCACGTCCCCATCGGACCGTTGCACCACCACGGTCTGGACGAGCTGCGCCCAGGTCTTCCCGGAGCACTTGGTGCTCGGGGTGCACTGCTGCACGGGGATCGTCGCTCCGTACCGCGCACCCTCGCGGGCCGCGTGCACCAGGTCGAGCTTGTGGTTGTAGACGATGCCGGTGCTGACGAGCCCAAGCACGAGCGCGAGGAACAGCGGGATCACCAGCGCCAGCTCCACGAGCACCGACCCTTGCTCACCTCCGCCACGTTGGGCATGACGAGACCCTGCGCTCACGAGCGACCTCCGTTGCATGGACGCGTTGCACCACCCGACGTCGTGTCGGCGTGTCCTCTTGCCCGCGACCGACCGCAGTCGGTGAGGTGCTCTCTCGGCGGTGTGGCCGTCGTCGAAGCGGCGGCTACGAAGCCAGGAGCATGCGAAGGCCCGTGCCATCCCGGGCATCGGCCATCTGGTCGGTGGCCTCGTGCCCAGGGCGCCTTCGGTCGTTTGTCACATCACGGGGATCGGCTCCGGGCGCCCCGAAACTGAAGTGGCGTCGTGCCAAGAGTTGGTAAAGGGCCGGCGCCCGGCCGCGGCTTCGATTCGCAGGCGGCTAGACCGCGTGACCCACGAGGCTGCCGATGCCGTAGGTCAAGGCGGCCACGACCGCGCCGATGATCGCCATGCGCAGCCCGGCTCGACCGGCGTGGCGACCGGTGAAGATCGATGTCGCGGCGCCGACGGCGAACAGCGCGACGACCGACAACGCGGCGGCGACGATCGTGGCCGCGACGCCGCTGCCGAACAGGAACGGGATCACCGGCAACACCGCGCCCACCGCGAAGGCGACGAACGACGATCCCGCCGCGACCCATGGCGACCCGAGCGTCTGCGGGTCGAGACCGAGCTCCTCGCGGGCAAGCGTGTCGAGCGCGATCTCGTTGCGGTTCATGATCGTGTCGACCAGCGCGTGCGCCTCGTCGGGTGCGATGCCCTTGGCCCGGTAGATCATCTCGAGCTCGTCGCGCTCCTCCTCGGGGAACGCCCGCAGCTCCTCCTGCTCGATGCGCAGCTCGTTCTCGTAGAGCTCACGCTGCGAGCGGATCGACACCCACTCGCCCGAAGCCATCGAGAACGCGCCGGCGACGATCCCGGCGATGCCGGCGAGCAGCACGATGCTGTTGTTGGTCGTCCCGCCCGCGACCCCCATGACGAGCGAGAAGTTCGACACCAGGCCGTCGTTCACGCCGAACACCGCGGCGCGCAGCACCCCGCCCACCTCGGCCCGATGGCGACCCTCCGAGCGCGCGATGCTCCCGCCCTCGGGGATGCCCTGCATCGCGGCGATGGTCCGGCCCGCGGCCCGCTCCTGGTGCACCATCGTGTCGGTGGCCTCGGCTTCGCCCTGGTAGCGCTCGGCCTCTGCCGCCTCGGCGCGCAGCATCAACGGCAGCACCGCTTCGGTGCCGAGGAAGCGCGCCAGGAAGCAGAGGGCGCGGACGCGGAACGGCGTGCGGGGGGTGCGCGGCTCGACCCCCGCGTCGCGCAGCAGCGCCGCCCAGTGCGCGGCGTGGCGTTCCTCGGCGGCCGCGAGCGTGAGGAACACGTCGCGCCGGTGCGGGTCGGCGTGCTCGGCGAGCCCGCGGAACAACGCGCCGCCGTTCACCTCGTCGGCGTACATCTCGCGCAGGCGCGCCAGGCGCGCTGCGTCGGGTTTCGCGTCGGGCGCGACCTCCGCCACGACGAAGACGCTACCCCCACCCACCCACGCACCCACCCACGAGCATCTCGGAGTTGACCCCCACATGTGTACGTGAAGTCCGAGATGTTCGTGGGGACTGGGGGCTGGGGACTGGGCGTCGGCGCGTCGGCGCGTCGGCGCGTCGGCGCGTCAGTAGCCGACTTCCCAGAGGCAGAGACCCTGAGGTGCACCTACCCTTCCCGCCGCGTTGCGGTCGCGGGCGCGCAGCAGCCCGAGGAGGTCACCGGGACGGATCTTCCCCGCGCCGACGTCGACGAGCGTCCCGACGATGGAGCGCACCATCTGCCAGCAGAACGCGGTGGCGGTGATGTCGAAGCGCAGGACGCCGTCGCCGAGGTCGAGCCAGCTCGACTCGAGCACGCGTCGCACCGTCGTCGATCCGGCTGGGCCCTTGCGGCAGAAGGTGGCGAAGTCGTGCTCGCCGAGGAACGGGTCGGCGCCCAGTCGTAGCAGCGAGAGGTCGAGCGGTTCCGGCACCCACCACGCGGTGCGGGCGAGGAACGGGTCGGGCACCGGCCGGTTGACGACGGTGTAGCGGTAGGCGCGCCAGCGTGCGTCGTGCCGGGCGTCGAAAGGGGCGTCGACGCACGTGGCGCCGCGCACCACGACTTCGGGGCCGAGCTGGCGCGTGACCGCGCGTGCCACCCTGTCGACGTCGACGTCGCCGTCGACCGGCAACGACACCACCTGCCCCCACGCGTGCACGCCCGCATCGGTGCGCCCGGCACAGGTGAGCGAGACCTGCTCGCGCGGCAGCACGCGCGCCAGCGCCTCGTGCAGGACCCCCTCGACCGTGCGCTGGTCGGGCTGCGCGGCGAAACCGTGGAAGTCGGTGCCGTCGTACGCGACCGTGAGCTTCAGCACACGGCCACCGACCGCCTGTTCCGCTCCTGAGAGCGGAAGCTGCGTCACACCAGTTCGACGCGCGCCATGGGAGCGTTGTCGCCGGGGCGCGGCCCCAGCTTCAGGATGCGCAGGTAGCCGCCCGGACGGTCGCGGTAGCGCGGGCCGATCTCGGCGAACAGCTTGTGGGTCACGTCCTGGTCGTGGATGGTCGAGATGACCTGACGCCGCTGGTGCACACCACCCGCCTTCGCCTTGGTGATGAGGTGCTCGGCGTAGGGCCGCAGCGCCTTCGCCTTGGCGACGGTGGTGACGATGTACCCGGCCTCGAACAGGCTCGACGCCATGTTGGCCATGATCAGCCGCTGGTGCGCGGGATCGCGCCCCATGCGCGGCCCCTTCTTCGGGGTCGGCATCGCTTACTCCTTGGTGCGCAGGGCGAGGCCCCGCTCGTCGAGCTTCTGGAGGACCTCGTCGAGCGACTTCGAACCGAAGTTCGTGATCGCGAGGAGGTCGTCCTCGGTCTTCTGCACGAGCTGGCCGATGGTGTCGACCCGGGCCCGCTTCAGGCAGTTGCGCGGCCGCTCCGACAACTCGAGCTCCTCGATCGGCAGCTCGAGGTCGGGCGACGCGGTCGACGGGGCCACCTCGCCGAGCTCGAGGCCGCGGGGCTCGTCGCTCAGGTCGGCGACCAGCGCCACCAGGTTGCGCAGCGTGTCGCCGGCCGACGACAGCGCGTCGCGCGGCGAGATCGAACCGTCGGTCTCGATCTCGAGCGTGAGCTTGTCGTAGTTGGTGGCCTGCTCGACGCGGGTGGGCTCCACCGAGAACGCGACCCGGCGCACCGGCGAGAAGATGGCGTCGACGGGGATGAGCCCGATGGTCGACGTCCGCTTGTTGCGCTCGGCCGAGAGGTAGCCGCGGCCCTGCTCGACCGTGAGGTCGATGGCCAACCGGCCCTTGGCGTTGACGGTGGCGAGGTGCAGCTCGGGGTTGAGGATCTCGACGTCGGCCGTGACCTGGATGTCGGCAGCGGTGACCTCACCGGGGCCGCGCGCGTCGAGCCGAAGCGTCACCGGCTCCTCGGCGGAACAGGTGAGCACCAGGTCCTTGACGTTGAGGATCAGGTCGGTGACGTCTTCCTTCACCCCGGGGATGACGTCGAACTCGTGCAGCGCCTCGTCGAAGCGCACCTGCGTCACCGCCGCGCCCGGGATCGACGACAGCAGCGTGCGGCGGAGGCTGTTCCCGAGCGTGTGGCCGAAGCCCGGCTCGAGCGGCGCGATCGTGAACTGCTGGAGGTTGCCCTCGGCCTCGCCGGCCTCGACTTGGGGACGCTGGATGATGAGCATGGATGCATCGCCTCTGATCTGGTGATCTGGCCTGCCCCGACCGCGGCCGCCCGCGGACGGTGGGACGGAGGGTTACTTGGAGTAGAGCTCGACGATGAGCTGCTCGCGCACGGGAACGTCGATCTGCTCCCGCAGCGGCAGGTCGCGCACGACCGCCTTGAAGTCGTCGGCGGTGACCTCGAGCCACATCGGCACGGTCCGGTCGAGCGTGTCGAGGTTGTGGCGCAGCACGATCATCTTCTTGGCCTTGGCCGACATCTCGACCACGTCGCCCTTCTTCAGCTGGTACGACGGGATCGTCACGCGCTTGCCGTTGACGAGCACGTGGCCGTGGCGCACGAACTGGCGCGACTGGTTGCGGCTGGCGGCGAACCCGCCCCGGAACACCACGTTGTCGAGGCGCAGCTCGAGCGCCCGCAGCAGGTTCTCGCCGGTGATGCCCTTCTCGCTGTTCGCGACGGCGTAGACGTTGCGGAACTGCTTCTCGAGCATGCCGTAGATGCGCTTGGCCTTCTGCTTCTCACGCAGCTGGAGCAGGTACTCGCTGTCGCGGATGCGACCACGGCCGTGCTGGCCCGGCGGGTACGGCTTGCGCTCGACGGGGCACTTCATCGTGTCGCACTTGGCGCCCTTGAGGAAGAGCTTCATCCGCTCGCGCCGACAGAGGCGACAGACCGCTCCGGTGTATCGAGCCATGACTCAGACCCTCCGGCGCTTGGGCGGGCGACAGCCGTTGTGCGGGATCGGGGTGACGTCCTTGATGCCGACCACCTCGATGCCCGTGTTCTGGATGGTGCGGATGGCGGTCTCACGGCCGGAGCCGGGACCCTTCACCACCACGTCGACCTTGCGCACGCCGTGCTCCATGGCTCGGCGCGCCGCGGTCTCCGCCGCGAGCTGCGCCGCGAACGGCGTGCTCTTGCGCGAACCCTTGAACCCCACGTTGCCGGCCGAGGCCCACGCGATGGTGTTCCCCGACTGGTCGGTGAAGGTGATGATCGTGTTGTTGAACGACGACTTGATGTGCGCCGTCCCGTAGGCGATGTTCTTGCGCTCGCGCCGCTTGGGACGACGACCGCCGGCAGCCGGCTTGGCCATGCTTGCGTTCCTTCTCCTGCTTCTGGCTTACTTCCGGGCCTTCTTCGTCCCAGCCACGGTCTTCTTGGGTCCCTTGCGCGTGCGCGCGTTGGTGCGCGTGCGCTGACCGCGGACGGGGAGGCCACGGCGGTGCCGCAAGCCCTCGTAGCTGCCGATCTCGACCTTGCGCTTGATGTCGGCGGCGATCTCCCGGCGGAGGTCACCCTCGACCTTCAGGTTGTTGTCGACGTAGGTGCGCAGCTGCGCGACCTCTTCTTCGGTGAGGTCACGCACGCGGGTGTCGCGCGAGATCCCCACCCCGTCGCAGATCTCCTTCGAGCGCGTGCGTCCCACGCCGAAGATGTAGGTGAGCGAGATCTCCAGCCGCTTCTCGCGGGGGATGTCGACTCCCGAGATTCGAGCCAACTCAGTACCTGCTTCCTCAGTCCTGGTGCTTCCTCAGCCCTGGCGCTGCTTGTGGCGAGGGTTCTGGCAGATCACGCGCACCGAGCCGTGGCGGCGGATCACCTTGCACTTCTCACACATCTTCTTGACCGACGGTCGAACCTTCATCGCGCGTTCTCTCTCACTTGTAGCGGTAGGTGATGCGCCCACGACTGAGGTCGTAGGGCGTGAGCTCCACCTGCACGCGGTCACCCGGGAGGATCCTGATGTAGTGCATGCGCATCTTCCCGGAGATGTGTGCGAGCACCTTGTGGCCGTTCTCGAGTTCCACTCGGAACATGGCGTTGGGCAACGGCTCGACGACCGTCCCCTCGACCAGGATCGTGTCGTCCTTGGGCTTGGCCAGGACTCTCCCACCTACTTCGCTGTCGGACGCGCGGAAATGCGCGCAAAAACCTTCTAGGGCCGACCGACCATGCTATATGAAGCGGCCCGGTTCCGACAATCGGACATTTCGGCCGTCAGCGCGGCGCGGGATGGAGCGCCAGCAGGTGGTCGCCGGTGAAATTGTAGAGGTCGGCCCTGCTCCAGGCGAGTTGGCCTTGCCACTGGAACGCGCGGGGCACGCTCGTCGGCATCCGAGGGAGTAGCCACCACGAACCGTTGGCCACGTCGAGCCCGACCATGCGATGCGGCCCGCACACGATGACCGCGCCGGAGCGCACCGCTGTCAGCCGCACTCCGCACGCGGCAGTGATCGGGTGGGTGGATCCGCCGTCGCTCCACTGCGCGTCGTTGGGCTGCAGTCGCTGCCAGCTCAAGACACCGGGATTGGCGATCGACGCAGTCCATGCGACCGAGACCAGCGCACCACCCGTGTGGGTGAGGTTCGTCACCGCGCCGATCCGTGCGTGTGGAGGCGCTGACAGCGTTCGCCAGCGCCCGGTCGATGGGTCGAATGCCGTGGCCGCCGCGGCGCCGGTTCCGCCACCGTCGAGGGTGAACAGCGCTTCCCTTCCGGTCCAGACGGAGTGGACGGCCTGCGCGGTGCCCACGACGGCGACGGGCGGATCGGGGAGCCGCACCCACGAGTCCGTCTCGGGACGGAATGCAGCCGCGCCGTCCTCGGACACCGCGACGAGCTCCTCGCCCGTCCATACGACCGTTCCGGAGCCCAATGCCGCGAGCGGCGTGACCGGAGCCGCCGGTACCGAGCGCCACCTGTCGTCATCGGGAACGTAGACCGCACCATCGGCACGCGGTACGAGCGAGATGTCGCTCGGATCGCGACCGCCCCAGACCAACATCTCGTCACCCATCCACACGACGATCGCGCCCAGACGCACACCGAGCGGCGATGGAGCGATCTTCCTCCACCGCTTCGACGACGGATCGAACACCGCGCCCTCAGGCGCCGAGCCGTCGCGCCGATTCCCCCACACCAGCACCTCGCTCCCGGTCCAGATGGTTGACGCAGCAGTGAGACCGCCGATCGGGCTGCCGCTGATCTCGTGCCACCGACCATCGGCGATCTGTGCGATGGAGGCGGGTCCGGCGTCGTGCCCGCCGATCGCCCCAGAGACCACGAGCGCCAGCGTGAGCAGCGAGACGATCCCGAAGGCGGCCACCAGAGCGACAGCCGCGCGTGGCAGGCGGTGCGGCTGCGCCGCCGACGATCTCCATCCCATCTCGGAGCGCGCGAGCGCGCCCTCGGCGCTGGTCGACCAGCCAGTGGACAGGTCCCGCGGGACCGGATTTGCATCGCGAAGGCGCTGCATCATGTCGTTCACCGCATGACATCTTCGTCGTAGCGTGCAAGCCCCCCTTTCGAGCCGACGACGGGCACGGTGGAGACGCACCGACATCGTCGACCGCGTGCAACCGGCCACCCGGGCCGCGTCGCTGACGTCGAGCCCCTCCCACGCAGTGAGGAGCAAGGCCTCACGATCGGCGTCCGACAGCGAAGTCAGTACGTCGACGAGCGCGGCACTCTCGACGACGTCATCGGCAGGATCCCGGGAGTTCCTCGCCGCGACGACGAGCCGCGCTCGTCGTTCCTCGGCCTTCCAGTGGTTGGCGATCACGTTCCACGCGGTGCGGTACAGCCACGGCAGCGCCTCGTCGGGCACCTTCGCCACCTTCGCCACCGCCACCGAGAACACCTCCGGCACCACGTCAGGTGCATCGCTCGCGCCCACCCGTCTTCGCGCGTACGCGTAGACCTGGTCGGCGTGGCGATCCCAGAGTGTCGCCAGTCGGTCGTCGTCCAAGGTCGTCAACGCGCACAGTCTCCACCGTGTCTGTGTCGCGCCGCCGCCTGTTCTTACCTGGTCTGCAAAGATTCGCAGAGTTCGCCGCCTGCGGGGAAAGGCGCGTGGTTTTGGCGACCTTGGGCGGCGGGGCGGCCGGCGGCGGCGCGGGCCGGCTGGCGGGCAGCGGGCAGCGGGCAGCGGGCGCCGGCAGCGGGTTGGCGACCGGATGGGCGGCGGGCGACGCGCGCTACCGGGGGAGGGTCAGGACCTCGGGGCCGTGGTCGGTGACGGCGATGGTGTGCTCGAAGTGGGCGGAGCGGCGGCCGTCGACGGTGACCACGGTCCAGCCGTCGTCGAGCACCTCGGTCTCCGCGGTGCCGGCGTTGACCATGGGCTCGATGGCGAGGACGTGGCCCTCCTTGAGCCTCATCCCGCGACCGGCCGGTCCGTAGTTCGGCACCTGCGGGTCCTCGTGCATCGCGGTGCCGATGCCGTGGCCCACGTACTCGCGCACCACCGAGAACCCGGCTTCCTCGGCGATGCCCTCGACCGCGGCGCCCACGTCACCGAGCCGGTGCCCCTCGACGACCTGGTCGATGGCCGCCTCGAGCGAACGCCGGGTGATCTCGATGAGGCGCCGCGACTCGGCGTCGACCTCGCCGATCGGGACGGTCAGGGCGGCGTCGGCGTGCCAGCCCTCGATGATCGCCCCGCAGTCGATCGACAGGATGTCGCCCTCCTGCAGCACGACGTCGGGGCTGGGGATGCCGTGCACGACGACGTCGTTGGGCGACGTGCAGACCACCGCGGGGAACCCGTGGTACCCGAGGAAGTTGGAACGGGCGCCGCGCTTGGCGATGACCTCACGCGCCATCGCGTCGACGTCGAGCGTGCTCGCCCCCGGTACCGCGGCCTCGGTGCACGCCTCGTGCATCTCCGCCACCACCTCGCCCGCCCGTCGCATCAACGCGAGCTGCTCGGCGTTCTTGCGCGTGATCAAAGCCGCCCGGCGTGGAAGCGCGAGTCGATCTCCTTGATCATGCGCTCCTGCACCTCGGGTCCCTCACCGTCGCCGTCGACGACCACCAGCTTCCCGAGCTTCTCGTAGAAGTCGATGATCGGCACCGTCTGGCGCGCGTAGACGTCGAGCCGGTTGGCGACCGCGTCCTCGGTGTCGTCGTCGCGCTGCACGACCTCACCGCCGCACACGTCGCAGGTCCAGTCGACCTCCGGTCGGTGGTTGAGGTGGTAGGAGGCGCCGCAGTTGGCGCACACCCGACGGCCGGCGATGCGATCGAGGATGGTCTCGGTCGGCACCTCGATGTCGAGGACGAGGTCGAGCGGGTGGTCGGAGAGCACGCGCTCGAGCTCCTTCGCCTGCACCAGCGTGCGCGGGAAGCCGTCGAGGATGAAGCCGTCCTCCAGGGGACCCCCGGCGGCGAAGTGCTCGTCGACCACTCGGATGACGATCTCGTCGGGGACGAGCTCTCCGGTGTCGAGGTACCGCTTCACCTCGAGTCCGACCGGAATTCCCTGCGCCACCGCGCTGCGGAACACGTCGCCCGTGGACAGGTGCTCGACGCCGTAGTGCGCCGACAGGAGCGCCGCCTGCGTCCCTTTGCCCGCGCCCGGCTTGCCGAGCAGCACGAGGCGTACCCCGGGTCCGTTCATGTCAGGTCAGGAAGCCTTCGTAGTTCCGCATCATCAGCTGGCTGTCGATCTGCTTCATCGTCTCCAGCGCGACACCGACGATGATGAGGAGCGACGTGCCGCCGAACGGGAACTGGCGGATGTCCCACAGCGCGAACACGAGCAACGGCAGCACCGCCACCGACGCGAGGAAGAGCGAGCCGGGCAGCGTGATGCGGTTCAGCACCTTGGCCAGGTAGCGCTCGGTCGGTGGACCCGGGCGGATGCCAGGGATGAAGCCGCCCTGCTTGCGGATGATGTCCGCCTGCTGCGCGGGGTTGAACGCGATCGCCGTGTAGAAGTAGGCGAAGAAGATGATCAGCAGGAAGTAGAAGGTGATGTACCACCATCCCTGGTTGTTCACCAGGTTGTCGTTGATCCACTGCTGGAGACCGATCAAGTTGCTCCCGAGGGCCGACGCGATGAGCGCGGGGAACGACAGGATCGAGCTGGCGAAGATCGGCGGGATGACGCCCGACTGGTTGACCTTCAGCGGGATGTAGGTGCTCTGGCCGCCGTACATGCGGCGGCCCACCACACGTTTCGCGAACTGGACTGGGATGCGGCGCTGCCCCGACTCGACGAAGACGATCGCCACGATCATCCCCACGCCGATGACGATGATCGTGATGAACTGGAGCTTGCTGCCCTCGGTGAAGACCGCGGACCCCTGGGCGGGCACGCGCGACACGACCGACGCGAAGATCAGGATCGACATGCCGTTGCCGATGCCGCGCTGGGTGATGAGCTCGGCCAGCCACATGACCATCGCGGTACCCGCGGTCCACGTGAGGACGATCAACGCGGCGCGACCGGCATCGAAGTGCGGGATGAGGTCCTGACCCTGGAAGCCCGAGAACCCGAGCAGCCCGCTCTTGCCCTGGTGCAGCGCGAACACGAAGCCGGTGGACTGCACGATGGCGAGGCCGATGGTGACGTAGCGGGTCCACTGCGTGATCTTCTTCTGGCCGACCTGACCTTCGTTCTGCCACTGCTCGAGCTTCGGGATCACCACGCCGAGCAGCTGCATGATGATCGACGCCGTGATGTACGGCATGATCCCGAGGAAGAAGATGGCGACGTTGGTGATCGCGCCACCGGAGAAGAGGTCGAGGAAGCCGACGACGCCGCTGTTGTTGGCCTGGTTCTGGAGCTGCTTGATCGCGCTGAAGTCGACGTACGGCACCGGGAGGTGAGCACCGAGCCGGTAGACCGCGATGATCAGGATGGTGAAGAGGATCTTGTTGCGGAGGTCGGGCACCCGGAACATGTTCCGCAGGCGGGACAGCATGGGGGCTCGACCTCCTCTCGACGGTCCGAAGTGCGGGGCGGGGGCGGGGGCGTTTGGGGCCGAAGGCTCGCGGCGGGAGCTGAGAGCTTATCGGTTGGTCAGGGCGTTGCCTCGGGCCGGGGGACGCCCGTCGCCCCACGGGGCCGGGATGGTCTCGACCCGTCCGCCCGCGCTCTCGATGGCCCGGATCGCGCCCTGCGAGAAGGCGTGCGCGCGGACGGTCAGCGCCTTGGTCAGCTCTCCCCGACCGAGGATCTTGACCAGGCCGCGCTTGGCCACCAGCCCGTGCGAGCGCAGCACGCCGGGGTCGACCTCGTTGCCGGCGTCGAGCGACTCGAGGGTGTCGAGGTTGACCACCACGTACTCGACCCGGAACGGGTTCTTGAAGCCCTTGGCCTTCGGGGTGCGCCGGTGCAGCGGCGTCTGACCACCCTCGAACCGCGGAGCGATGTTGTTGCGCGCGCCCTGGCCCTTGGTGCCCCGGCCGGCCGTCTTGCCGCCCTTGCCGGCGATGCCGCGGCCGACGCGCCGCCGCGGGGTCTTCGACCCCGGCGCGGGTTGCAGATCGTGGATCTTCATCAGCTGACCTCTTCGACGGCGACGAGGTGCGGCACCCGGGCGATCATGCCGCGGATCTCCGGGCGGTCGGGCAGCTCGACGGTGTGGTTGATGCGGCGCAAGCCGAGCGCGCGCATGGTGCCGCGCTGCTTGGGCTTGGTGCCGATCGTGGACTTCACCTGGGTGACCCGCAGCGTGGTCATCAGACGACCTCGGTGACTTCGGGCTTCTTCATGTTGCGCTCGCGGTAGGCACGCAGCATCCCGGCGGTCGACACCTCTTCGGGTGACTTGCCGCGCAGGCGAGCCACCTCTTCGGGACGACGCAGCTCGCGCAGGCCGTTGATGGTGGCCCGCGACACGTTGATCGCGTTCGACGACCCGAGGGACTTCGCGAGCACGTCGTGCACACCGGCCGCCTCGAGGATGGCGCGGGCCGCGCCACCGGCGATGAC
>DASUAS010000045.1:0-9316 GCA_035763625.1 Acidimicrobiia bacterium | reverse complement strand
GTCGAGGGCGACTCCACCGAGCGGCTTGCGGGCGTGACGCTCCACCGGCGACTGCGCGTACCCGACGATCGCGACCTGGTCGGAAGCGGCGAAGCGCCCGCTCACGCCGTGTCCAGCGCGAAGGCGGGCACAGACACGCCGGGGGCGAGGTCCTCGAACTCGACGGCGACGCGCGCGCCGATCTCCAGTGGCGCGTCGGGGCCGTCGAGCAGCCGGCCGATGGTGCGCAGGTCGGGCTGCTCCTCGAGCTCGACGTCGACCAGCACGAACGGGATGAGATCGTCGAAGCCCGGGACGAACGACTGGTGCATCACGGTCCACGACCGGACGACGCCGCGCCCGCTGACCGGCACGAAGGTGAACTCGGGCTCGCTGCTGTGGCAGTGCTGGCAGACGACGTCGGGCGGGATGGAGTAGGCACCGCACCGCGAGCAGCGCGCCACGGCGAGCACGTGCTGGGCGGCCGCTTCCCAGTAGGGCTGCGACCTCTCGTCGGGCACCGGCACCGGGCGCCCGGGAGCGGAGGAGGCGCTCATGGGATCGCGCCGGCGGCCTGCAGCTCGCCGATCTCGTCCCACGAATAACCGAGCTCCTGCAGCACCAGCTCGGTGTGCTCGCCGTGCTCGGGGGCGCGCCGCAGCGCAGGTCCCTCGCCGTCGAACTGCACCGGCACCGACGGCAGCCGGTACTCGGGACCCCCATCGGGATCGACGTCGCCGACGTAGCCGTTGGCGATCACCTGCGGGTCGTCGAGCAGCTCCTCGACCGCCTGCACCGGCGCCCAGGGCGCGTCGATGGTCGAGAGCAGCGCCTTCCACTCGTCGAACGTGCGCGACGCGAACTCCGCGGTGATCAGGTCGACGCACTCCTCGGCATGCTCCCTGCGCGCCGCGAGGTCGACGAAGCGCGGGTCATCGATCAGCTCGTCACGTCCGATGAGCCGGCAGAAGTCGGGCCAGTAGCGATCGGCTTCGAGGAACACCAGCGAGATGTGGCGGCTGTCCTTCGTGGCGTAGACCCCGACCAACGGGTTCACGTACCCGCTCGAGCTCATCGACATCGCGCGCGGCTGCGCGCCCTGGAGCGCCGACAGCACGTCGGACGACAGCGTCCAGATCGCGGTGGCGAGCAGCGAGACGTCGACGACCGAGCCCTTGCCCGTGCGCGTGCGCTCGAGCAACGCCGCGGCCATGCCGAACCCGAGCGCCATCGCGCCGTTGCGGTCGCCCATCGCGCCCCGCTGCCCGATGGGCCGGTCGAGCTCGGCCGGGGTGAGCACGTGCGCGAGCCCACCGCGTGCCCAGAACGCGGACGCGTCGTAGCCGGGACGGTCGGCGTCGGGGCCGCGCACGCCGTAGCCGTGCCCGCGGGCGTAGATCAGCGACGGGTAGCGCTCGGTGAGCGTGTCCGCGTCGAGGCCCAGGCGCTGCAGCGCGCCGGGCCGGAAGTTGGTGAGGAACACGTCGGCGGTCGCGAGGAGCCGCTCCAGGATCTCGCGCCCCTGCTCGGTGCGCAGGTCGAGCGCGATCGAGCGCTTGCCGCGGTTGGCGAGCGCGATCGAAAGGTTGACGCCGCCGCTGTCGGTCCCGATCCCCTGGGTCATCAACCCGCGGTAGGGATCGCCCTCGGGTCGCTCGATGCGCACGACGTCGGCCCCCCAGTCGGCGAGGAGGGCGCCGGCCACCGGCACGAACACCCACTGCGCCAGCTCCACGACGCGCACGCCGGTGAACGCACCCCCCGATCCTTCTGCGGCCGCCATCGGACCCCCTTGGAACTACGACGTTGCGATCTCGGTAGAACGTGGTTCTAGCACCATCGGGGCCGGGCCGTCACCGCCGCACGACCTTGGCCGCGCGGCCTCGTGGGTCACGCGACGACGCCGCGCACCTTCAGGTCGATGATGGTGTCCCAGTCGAAGCCGAGGTCGCCCAGGATCTGGTCGCCGTGCTCGTTGAACTCGGGCGCCCGGCGGGTCGTGGGTGGCTGCTCGTCGTACTGCACCGGCGCGGCGGTGAGCTGGAACGGCGTGCCGGCGGCGGTGGTGACGTCCTGGATGTAGCCGTTGGCGACCGACTGCGGATCGGCGGCGGCCTCGAGCGTGTGCTGGACCACGGTCCACTGGCCGGAGAACTCGGCGAGCGCCTCGCGCCACTCGTCGACCGATCGGGCCGCGAACACCTCCCGCAGGATCTCCTGCGCCTCGGCACTGTGCTCGAGCAGCGACGTGTGGTCCGCGAACCGCGGATCGGACGCGAGCTCGGGACGTCCGATCGCCTCGCACAGCGGGGCCCAGTACTGCCCCGCCTGGAGGCAGCAGAGCGAGAGACGGCGCCCGTCGCTGGTGTCGTAGATGGCGACGAGCGGGTTGAACCGCATCTGGTCGGCCGGCGGCGCGGTCCACGGGATGCCCATGAGCTGCGACAGGGCGACAGCCTGGCCCATCGACCACAGCCCGGTGCCGAACAGCGACACGTCGACGACGGTGGGTTCGCCGGTGCGCTCGCGGTGGAAGAGCGCGCCCATGATTCCGCCCGCGATCGTCATCGCGCCGATGGAGTCGCCGAAACCCGGGGCCGGCGGGTTCACGACCAGGTCGTACTCGGGACGGGTGCAACCGACCGCGACGCCGGCGCGCGCCCAGAACGCGAGCGAGTCGTACGACCCCTTGTCGGCATCGGGACCGCGTGCGCCCTGACCGTGGCCGCGCACGTAGATGATCTTCTCGTTGTGCGCGCGCACGTCGTCGATCTCGATGTGCAGCTTCTTGAGCACGCGCGGCAGCTTGTTGGTGAGGAACACGTCGCTGGTGGCGATCAGCCGCTGCAGGATCGCGAGCCCGTCGGGGTGGGCGAGGTCGAGCCCGAGGCTCAGCTTCCCGCGGTTGGAGTGCTCGAGCAGCGGGTGGACGTCGTTGCCCATGTCGGCCACGACGCCGGTGGACGCGAGCCCGCGCATGGCGTCGCCGCGCTCGACGTGCTCGATCTTGACGACCTCCGCACCCCAGTCGGAGAGCAGCGCGGAGGCCGCGGGCACGAAGGTGTGCTCCGCGACCTCGAGGATGCGGACGCCCTGCATCACGTCGGTCATGGCTGCACCTCCTCGGACGTCGTGGGCGGTGTGGCGGCAGGAGCGCGGGGGGTGATCGCGACCGCCGGGATCGACACGCTGGCGCCGTGGCTCACGACGTCGTGCACCAGCGTGACGAGCTCGTCGACCTCGATGAACCCACCGTTCATGAGGTTGCGCTGCATCCAGATCGGACCCAGCTCGATCGCGAGCTCGGAATCCCAGTCGTTCGCGAACTGGGTCATCGACTCACCTTCACCACCGGGGCAGTCGCCCACCGTCACGCGGGTGAACCCGACCTCGGGGTGCTCCGTGCGCCACGCCTCGACCATCCGGTCGAGCGCGGCTTTGCTCACCAGGTAGGCGGCGAGCCCGGGCCACGGTGGGGTGAGCGACGCGCTCACCGACGACAGGTACGCAGCCGCCCCGCGTGACGCCTGCAGGTGCGGGAGCGCGGCCGCGGTGACCATCGCCGCACCGACGACGTTGGTGTCGAACGCGCGCCGCCAGGTGGCGGCGTCGAGGTCCTCGATGCGCGAGAGCGGCCCGATCCCGGTCGTGTACACGAGCGCATCGATGCCGCCCAACCCGGCGGCAGCTTCGTCGATCGCGCTCCGGCACGACTCCTCGTCGGTCACGTCGCACCGGATGGCGAGGGCGCCCGGTCCGGCCTCCTTGGCGGCGTCGACGAGACGGTCGTACCGCCGGGCGAGCAGGGCGACCTCCTCCCCGCGCCGGCCGAGCCCGATGCCGATGCAGCGCCCCAACCCGCTGGACGCTCCGATGACGACCGCCTTCATGCGTCCCCCTCGTGGATGTCTTCGGAGCGGATGTCTTCCGAGCATGGTGACACGCCGGCCCGCACCGCGGCCTCGACGAGGCGGATGGTCCAGGTGAGCCCGCGGATCGCGTCCTCGGGTGCGAGCTCCCAGTCGACCACCATCCGCTCGTACGACACGACGCTCCACAGCACGTCGAGCACCGCGGCGGCGATGGCCCGCTCCCGGCTCGACCACGGCGCCGCGTGCGGCTCGAGCGCCGCGAGCAGCGCGGCGCGCTGCCGGACGTTGGCGGCCGCGACGGTGTCGTCGCGCGGGGCGCGCGGCGCGACCGGGAACGACGACACGTACTCCAACATGCGGGTGGTGACCGCGGCGACGTCGTCGAGCGCGAGACCGGCGACGTCGACGCCCGACTCCTCTTCGAGTCGTTCGAGGACCGCGTCGCGCAGCTCGCGCTCGGTGGCGAAGTAGCGATACACGGTCCGCTCGGTGACCCCGGCGCGTTCGGCGACCGCGCGCACCGTCAACTCCGACCAGTTCCACGTCGGGAAGCCGTGGAGCAGCTCGGCGCCCGAGGTGAGGATGCGCTCGCGCGTCTCGGCGACGCGCTGGCGCCGCACCGGGCTGTCGTACGCGCGACGTGTCCTCGCGGCTTCCGTCATACGCTGCGGGACGCTACGGCACCAGCACCGGCAGCGACTCCCACCCGCGCACGGTCGACGTGGGCGCCAGGCGGGGCTCCTGCGACCAGTCGACGTGCCACTCGGGGAAGCGCTTCAGCACCTCTTCGAGCGCGACGCGCCCCTCGAGCCGGGCCAAGGCCGCGCCCAGGCAGTAGTGCGCGCCGTACCCGAACGTGAGGTGCTGGCCGATCTCGCGGTGGATGTCGAAGCGGTCTCCACCCGGGTACCGGCGCTCGTCGCGGTTGGCCGCGCCGACGAGCAGGAGCATGGCGCTGCCCTCGGGCACCGTGGTGCCGTGGCACTCGACCGGCTGCGCCACGTAGCGGCCGACGTGGGGCGCCGGCGGCTCGAAGCGCAGCAGCTCCTCGATCGCGTTCGGGATCAACGACGGATCGTCGACCAGCTCGCGGCGCTGGTCGGGGTGCTCGGCGAGCACCTTCCCCGCCCATCCGATGAGGCGTGTGGTCGTCTCGTTCCCGGCGCCGGCCACCACCGTGATGTAGGTGAGGATCTCCTCGCGCCGCAGCGTCCGCCGGGTCCCGGTCTCGTCCTCGAACTCGGCGTTCACGAGCTGGGTCATGATGTCGTCCGACGGATGCTCGGCCCGCCAGTCGAGGTACTCGGCGAACATCTCGCCGTCGACGAAGTTCTCCTTCACCTTCTGCGGTTGCCCGGGCCTCGTGCGCAGGTTCGCGTTGCCGCGGTCGCGCACCGCCTCCTGGTCGTCCTCGGGGATGCCGAGCAACATGCCGATCACCCGCATCGGCATCTGCGCGCCGAGGTCGGCGACGAAGTCGAAGCCGGGCTCGCCGACGAGCGGATCGAGGCTCCGGGCGCAGAACTCGCGGATCTTCGGTTCGAGCCCGTTCACCTGCCGGGGCGTGAACACGCGCGAGAGGAGGGCGCGGTGGATGGTGTGCGTCGGCGGGTCCTCGAAGATGAGGATGCCCGGGGGCATCTGGATGCCGGCCTTGATGATCTCGAGGATGCCGCCGCGCCCGGAGATGTAGGTGTCGCGGTCGACCAGCGCCCGTTCGACGTCGTCGTAGCGGCTCAGCGCGTAGAAGTCGTACGGCTCGTTGTAGTAGAGGGGTGCTTCCTCCCGCAGCCGCGCGAAGACGGGGTACGGGTCGGCGTCGATGTCGACGTCGTACGGGTCGTACGACACGTCGCCGGTCCGGATCTGCGTCATCGGTCCCCCCTCATTCGTGTCACTCGATACTGACACGAATTGCCGGGACGCGACGAGCGGACGACGGCGGCGGTGGCGCCTACTTCGGAGGGAACCGCAGCGCGCCGTCGAGCCGGATGATCTCGCCGTTGAGGTAGGGGTTGCGGGCGATCGACTCCACCAGCAGGGCGAACTCCTCCGGACGGCCCATGCGCTTCGGGAACACGATGCTCTCGACCAGCTTGTCCTTGGTGGCCTCGGGCACGCTCAGCATCAGCGGCGTGCCCATGGTCCCTGGCGCGATCGCGCACACCCGCACCCCGATCGGTGCGAGGTCGCGGGCCATGGGCAACGTCATGCCGAGGATCGCGGCCTTGGCCGCGGCGTAGGCGAGCTGGCCGGTCTGGCCTTCGAGCCCGGCGATCGATCCGGTGTTGACGATCACGCCGCGCTGGCCGTCGTCGTCGGCCTCGTTGTCGGCCATGGCCGCCGCGGCCAGGCGGCTCACGTTGAACGTACCGAACGCGTTCATCTCCATGGTCGCCACGAACGCGTGCTTGTCGTGCACCGCACCGCCGCGACCCACCGTGCGACCGCCGCCGAGGCCGCCGCCGGCGACGTTCACGACCAGCGAGAGCGGACCGAGCGACCGCGCCGCGTCGATCGCGGCGCCGACGTCGGCGTCGTCGTTGACGTCGCCGTCGACCGCGACCGCGCCGTCGCCGAGCTCCTTGGCGAGGTCGGCAGCGCGGTCGGCGTCGCGGTCGAAGACGGCCACGCCCATGCCAAGCGACACCAGGTGCCGCACGGTCGCCCCGCCGAGGCCGCCGGCGCCTCCCGTCACGATCGCCGAACGTCCGTCGAGCTCCATCACTGCCCTTCTCCCGGCCTGCTGCTTCGGCCGTGTCTCAGCGGTTGGTGGGGAACCCGAGGTCGATCGTGCTCGTCGCCGGATCCGGCCAGCGCGTGGTGACGACCTTCGGGTGGGTGTAGAAGCGGACGCCCTCGGGACCGTAGATCGGCGCGTCACCGAAGAGCGACGCCTTCCACCCGCCGAACGAGTGCCATGCCACCGGCACCGGGATCGGCACGTTGATGCCGACCATGCCGACGTTCACGTCGCGCTCGAACCGCCGCGCCGCGCCGCCGTCACGCGAGAACAGGGCGACCCCGTTGCCGTACGCGTTGGCGTTCACCAACGCGAGCGCGTCGTCGAACGACGGCACGCGCACGATGCTCAACACCGGGCCGAAGATCTCGTCGTCGTACACCGCCATGCCGGGCTCGACGTTGTCGATGAGCGAGCACCCGACGAAGAACCCGCCGTCGGGCGCGTCGGTGTCCGGCGTGGAGCCGTCGACCACGACCGAAGCGCCGTCGCCGGCGGCGCGGGCGAGATACGACTGCACGCGGTCGCGGTGCTCGCGGGTGATGAGCGGTCCCATCATCGACGTGCCGTCGTCGCCGGGTCCGATCACGACGTCGGGGATGCGCGCCACGATCGCGTCGACGAGCGGATCGGCGACCGCACCGACCGCGACGACGACCGAGATGGCCATGCACCGCTCGCCCGCCGATCCGTAGGCGGCCGAGATGGCGGCGTCGGCGGCGGCGTCGAGATCGGCGTCGGGAAGCACGACCATGTGGTTCTTCGCACCACCGAGCGCCTGGACCCGCTTGCCGTGCTTCGCACCGGTCTCGTACACGTGGCGCGCGATCGCGGTGCTCCCGACGAACGAGATCGCGTCGACGTCGGGGTGCGACAGCAGCGCGTCGACCGCTTCCGCGTCGCCTTGCACCACCGTGTGCACGCCGTCGGGGAACCCGGCCTCGTGCACCAGCTCGGCGAGCAGCAGCGATGCCGAGGGGTCCTTCTCCGAGGGCTTGTGCACGAAGGCGTTGCCGCACGCCAGCGCGTTGGCGAGCATCCAGAGCGGCACCATCACCGGGAAGTTGAACGGCGTGATGCCGGCGACGACGCCGACCGGCTGCAGCACCGTGTGGACGTCGATGCCGGAGGAGACGTCGGAGCTGTGGGCGCCCTTGAGCAGGTGCGGGATCCCGCACGCGAACTCCACGCAGTCGAGACCCCGCGCGACCTCGCCCCGAGCGTCGTCGAGCACCTTGCCGTGCTCGGCCGTGACGAGCGAGGCCAGATCGTCGCGACGAGCGTCGACCAGCTGGCGCAGACGGAACATCGCGGCGCTGCGGCGACTCAGCGGCGTGTCGCGCCACCCGGCCGCGGCGGCGACCGCGCCCTTCACCGCGGCGTCGACCTCGGCGGCGGACGCGAACGCGACCTCGCCCGTCTGCACGCCCCGGGCCGGGTCGAAGACGGGCCCGCGGCGCGCCGCGATGCCGTCGGCGCGGTGTCCGTCGATCCAGTGTCCGATGTGTTGCACGTTGCTCCCGTCCGCCGTCAGAGGCGATAGAGCTCGCGGGCGTTCTCGCCGTAGATCTTCTTCTGCGTCGCCACCGGCAACGTCGCCATCTTCTCGCGCACCGTCGCCAGCGGCT
Source organism: Acidimicrobiia bacterium (assembly GCA_035763625.1). Classification (GTDB taxonomy): domain Bacteria; phylum Actinomycetota; class Acidimicrobiia; order IMCC26256; family DASPTH01; genus DASUAS01. The sequence goes on along the minus strand of DASUAS010000045.1, from coordinate 1,094 downwards.
CTGGATACAAGCACGTCGGGTGCGGGAAATCGGTCTCGAAGAGGATGCTGTTCTCCCCCACGGCGTCGATGAGGGCCGGCAGGTTGTTGCGGTTGTTCTCGAACCAGAACGTCGCGTACATGTTCGAGCGGAAGTACTCCGACGGCATCTTCTTCATCTTGGCGAGCTCGTCGGGTGCGTTCTCCGACATCTCGTAGTCGAGCGCCTCGAGGATGAACGGGATCCACCCGCATCCGCTCTCCACCGACACCATCTTGAGGTCGGGGTGGCGGTCGAAGACCCCCGAGAGGATCGCGTTGACGACCACGCGCGCGTTGCCGATGAAGAGCAACGTGCCGCCGATGGCGAGCTTCGTGTTCATCGGGTGCGACTCCCACGGGTACTGCCCGTAGAACCCCATCGACGTGGCGCTGGCGCCGATGTGGAAGTGCACCGGCATCTGCCTCTCGGCACACGCGGCCCAGAAGGGATCCCACGCCGGGTTGGCCAGGTCGGGGGCACCCAGGTCCTGCGGGTCGGACGTCATGTTGACCCCGCGCGCACCCATCGCCGCGACTCGCTTGGTCTCGCTGACGCAGAGGTCGACGTCCCACGCCGGCATGAGCGGCAGGCCGAGCAGCCGGTCGCCGGACTCCGCCTGGATCTCGGCCTGACGGTCGTTGTAGAGCTCGATGACGAGGCGACAGAGCGCGTCGTCCTGGATCATCCCGAGATCCTGGCCGCCCAGCCCGATGGTGTTCGGGAAGATGATCTGCGCGTCGATGCCGCACTCGTCAAGCACCGCGAGGCGCACGGCGGGGTCGTAGCCGCCGACGTGGACGTCTTCGATCGACCACTGGTTGAGGCCCAGGTCGGCGCTGGCCTTCTTGCCGTCGCGCCCGATCACCGCACCCGAGCTCGCGCGACCGAGCGGGTGGCCGTCGAACACCCAGGTGTTCGCGCCGTCGATGACCTCGACGTGGGGAACCCGGTCCTTGTACGCCGCGGGCGCGAGCTCGGTGAAGAAGTCGGGCCGCTCACACCAGTGGGAGTCCGAGTCGATCACGAGGGTGCCGTCGCTGAGCATGTGCCCAGCGTACCGATGGATCTGGGCT
>DASUAS010000044.1:0-3612 GCA_035763625.1 Acidimicrobiia bacterium | reverse complement strand
AGTGGCGCGTCGGCGGCAACTACGTCCGTCTTCCACCCGGCGGCGCCCACGTCTTGGCGGTGCGATGACCACTGGTGAGCTCATGCTCCGCCGCCCCGAGCTGGGCGAGCTCCGGCGCCAGCTCAGCGCGGCCGGCGGCGTCACCGACTCGCGCCCGCGCTGGTTCGAGTCGGACCCGCTCTGGTTCAAGCGCGCGGTGTTCTACGAGATCCACATCCGCGGCTTCGCCGACGGCAACGGCGACGGGATCGGCGACTTCATCGGGCTGACCGAACGTCTCGACTACCTCGAGTGGCTCGGCATCGACTGCATCTGGCTCCTGCCCTTCTACTCGTCGCCCCTGCGCGACGGCGGATACGACATCTCCGACTACTACTCCGTGCATCCCGACTACGGCACCACCGACGACTTCGCCGAGTTCGTCGAGCAGGCGCACCAACGTCAGATCCGCGTGATCGCCGACCTCGTCATGAACCACACGTCGAGCGACCACGAGTGGTTCCGCGCCGCTCGCGCGTCGCGTGACAGCCCGAAGCGCGACTGGTACGTGTGGTCCGACACCGACGATCGGTACCGCGACGCGCGCGTGATCTTCGTCGACACCGAATCGTCGAACTGGACCTTCGATCCTGTGGCGGGTCAGTACTACTGGCATCGCTTCTTCTCGCACCAGCCCGACCTCAACTTCGACAACCCGCAGGTGCAGGATGCGCTCATCGACGCGATGCGCTACTGGCTCGACTTCGGGCTCGACGGGCTCCGTCTCGACGCGGTGCCCTATCTGTTCGAGCGCGAAGGCACCGACTGCGAGAACCTCCCGGAGACGCACGAGTTCCTGAAGCGCGTGCGCAAGACCATCGACGACGAGTATCCCGACCGGGTGCTGCTGGCCGAAGCCAACCAGTGGCCCGCCGACGTCGTCGAGTACTTCGGTGACGGCGACGAGTGCCACATGGCGTTCCAGTTCCCGGTGATGCCGAGGTTGTTCATGTCGATGCGGCGCGAGGAGGCGCGCCCGATGATCGACATCCTCGAGCAGACCCCGGAGATCCCCGGCAATGCGCAGTGGGGCCTGTTCCTCCGCAACCACGACGAGCTGACGCTGGAGATGGTGACCGACGAGGAGCGCGACTACATGTACGGCGAGTACGCGATGGACCCGCTGATGCGGTTGAACCTCGGCATCCGCCGTCGCCTGGCGCCCCTGCTCGAGAACGGACGCGACGACATGGAGGTCGCGACCGCGGTGCTCTTCTCGCTGCCGGGCAGCCCGATCCTGTACTACGGCGACGAGATCGGCATGGGCGACAACATCTACCTGGGAGACCGCGACGGTGTGCGCACTCCGATGCAGTGGACCGGCGACCGGAATGGCGGCTTCTCGCGGGCCGACTTCGCACGGCTCTACCTGCCGCCGCTCATGGATCCGGTGTACGGCTACCAGGCGGTCAACGTGGAGGCCCAGCTGCGCACGTCGACGTCGCTGCTGCGCTGGATCCACCGCTTCATCGCGTTGCGCAAGGAGCACCCGGTGTTCGGCTGCGGCACCTACGAGGCGCTGCGCCCCGCCAATCACCACGTCTTCGCCCACCTGCGCACGTTCGAGGAGGAGATCGTGCTGTGCGTGCACAACATGGCGCGTTCGGCCCAGGCGGTGGAGCTCGACCTCTCGCGCTTCGAGGGCATGGAACCGGAGGAGATGTTCGGGCGCACGCGGTTCCCGAGCATCGGCACCCTGCCGTACCTCCTCACCATGCCCGGGCGCGGCTTCTACTGGTTCCGGCTGAGGGACCACGATGATTGACCAGCTCACCCACCTCGGTGACGACGGGAAGATCGACGAGGACGTGCTCGTGCCGTTCCTCCAGCGGCAGCGCTGGTACGGCGCGCAGACGCGCGACACGCAGGGCGCCGACGTGGTCGACACCGTGCCGTTGTCCGACGACGGCACCCTCCGCATCAGTCTTGTGAACCTCACGTTCGACACCGGGACGCACGACCTGTACCAGCTGCTCGTGCGCGAGCGCGACGGCGCGGTGTTCGAGGCCACCGGCGACCCGGTGCTCGCGACCCGTCTGGTCGAGCTCACCGCCAGCCACGCCACCGTCGACGGCGCCGACGGCCGCATCACCTTCGACGCCATCCGGCCGATCACGCCCCCGGTCGAGCCGATGGCGCGCACGCTCGGCGGCGAGGCGTCGAACTCGGTGGTGGTGGTCGACGACCTGCTGCTGAAGACGTACCGGCGTGTCCGTGCCGGGGTCAACGCCGAGCTCGACATGCTGTTGTTCTTCGCCGAGCACGGCTTCCGACACGTGCCCGAGCTCGCGGGCTGGTACGCGTACGAGGGCGACCGGGTGCAGGCCACACTCGGGGTGCTCCAACGGTTCGTGCCCGACGCGGTCGACGGGTGGAAGCTCGGCCAGCACGAGCTGGCGTCACGCCCGGGCGCGTTCCTCGCGAGGCTCGAGCACCTCGGCGCGGTGGTGGGTGAGATGCACGCGGTGCTCGCATCCGACACGTCCGATCCCGCGTTCGCACCGGAGGAGTCCACGCCGGAGAGCGCAGGGCTCATGTCGGCGCGCATCGACGAGGAGATCGACGCCACCTTCGACGAGCTCGGTGATCGTGACGAGCTCGCGCGGTTGGTCGGCCGGCGCAACCAGGCGCACGACCTGGTGCTCGCGACCGCGGCGTCGGGCGGGTTGGGGCGGAGCATCCGAACCCACGGTGATCTGCATCTCGGCCAGGCGCTCTGGCACGAGGACGACTGGATGGTCATCGACTTCGAGGGAGAGCCCACGCGCGCGCCGACGGTGCGCCGGCAGAAGACCGCGCCCCTCCGCGACGTCGCGGGCATGCTGCGATCGCTGTCGTACCTGACCAGCGTCGCGCGCCGGCACGGCACGACGGTGCCGCAGGAGTGGGAGCGCGACGCGCGCAGCAGCTTCCTCGACGCGTACCGCGCGTCGCCGGCGGCGGCAGCCCTTCCCTCGTCGCTGGAGGCGCAGGACCACCAGCTCGTCATGTTCGAGCTGGAGAAGGCGTTCTACGAGCTTCGCTACGAGCTCGACCATCGTCCCGACTGGGTCGACATCCCGGTGGACAGCATCCTCACGTTGCTCGACGGGGCAGCGGCGTGAGTCGGCTGGTCGCGCCCGCGGTCGAGCACGAGTTCGAGCGGTTGCTCGGCCGCGCGCAGCACGACCCGCACCAGCTCCTGGGCATCCATCCGTCACCGGAAGGCGCGGTCGTGCGCGCCTACGTTCCCTACGGCGGGTCGCCGTGCGTGGCGGTCCACGGCGGGACCCAGGCGATGCGCAGCATCGACCGGCGCGGCCTGTTCGAGCTGACCCTGCCGGGCGCCGACGTGCAGGTGCCGTATCGGCTGCTCCTCCCCGACGCAGCCGAGCCGATCGACGACCCCTACCGCTTCCTCCCGTCGTTGGGTGAGCTCGACCTGCACCTCCTCGGGGAGGGCCAGCACCGGGAGCTCGGCCGCGTGCTCGGCGCACGCGTGCTCGAGCACGAAGGTGTGCCCGGCACGTCGTTCGCGGTGTGGGCGCCGGCCGCACGTTCGGTCGCCCTGGTGGGTGACTGCAACCGTTGGGA
>DASUAS010000043.1:0-10459 GCA_035763625.1 Acidimicrobiia bacterium | reverse complement strand
CGAGACCACGAGGTGCGCGAGGCCGTCGTGCCCGGTCGCGCGCGCCAGTCGCAACATCGACATCAGCGGTACGAGCCCGGAGCCCCCGCCCAGGAGCAACGCCGGCACGGTGCCGTCCCACACGAAGTAGCCGCCGATGGGTCCCCGCACCTCGAGCTCATCGCCGACCTCGACGACGTCGTGCAGGAACATCGAGACCTCGCCGTCGTCGAGGCGTTCGACGGTGAGGTCGAGCTCGTCGCGACCGTCAGGCGCGGAGGCCACCGAATACGACCGCGACGCGGTGTAGCCGTCGGGCGCGGTGAGCCGCACGACGTAGTGCTGGCCGGCGCGGTGCCCGGACGGGGCGCCGAGGCGCAGGCGGAAGGTCTTGGTGCGCGGCGTCTCGTCGTGGATGGCCACGACGATGGCCGCCTGCCACGGCGCGGGCACCTTCAGTCGCCCTGGTACCGCTGCTCGAGCCAGGGGTCACCGCGGTCGTGGTAGCCGTTGCGCTCCCAGAAGCCCGGCTCGTCGTGGTCGAGGACCCGCAGACCCGAGACCCACTTGGCGCTCTTCCAGAAGTAGAGGTGCGGCACGAGCAGACGGGCGGGACCGCCGTGATCGCGTGAGAGCGGCGATCCGTCGGCGCGGAACGCGACCCAGGCCTTCCCGTCGGTGACATCGGCGAGCGGGAGGTTGGTCGTGTAGCCGGTCGACGAGTACGCGAGCACGTGCGACGCGTCGGCGCGCGGACGGGCGGCGGCGAGCAACGTGTCGATCGACACGCCTTCGAACTCCATGCCGAGCTTCGACCACGTGGTGACGCAGTGGATGTCGCCCGAGTAGGTCGACGGGGGCAGCGCGTGCATCTCGTCCCACGTCCACGTCGTCGGTTGCTCGACGTGGCCCTCGACGGTGAACGTCCACGTCGCGGTGTCGATGCGGGGCGTCGCCTCGGCTGCGAGCACCGGCCACTGATGTCCGGCGTCGTACTGCCCGGGAGGGAGTCGGGGGTCGCGCTCGGCGCGTCCGCGCCCGGTGAACCCCCGCGTGAACTTGGCCATGCTCGACAGTGTCGCGCGCCGCGTGGGTAGTGTCGGGCTGACGCCGACGCCTGGGGGACGGGGCATGACGGACGTGATGGACGCGAGCGTGTACGTGGGTGACGGCGTGCTCGAGGTGCAGCAGGTGGCCGTGCCCGAACCGGGCCCCGACGACGTGCTGGTCGAGATCGCCCAGTGCGGGATCTGTGGCACCGACGTGCACCTGGTGCTCGAACGGATCGCCCGGCCCGGCACCGTGCTCGGGCACGAGTGGGCGGGGACCATCGCCGCGCTGGGCGACGCGGTCGACGGGTGGGCCGTCGGCCAGCGGGTCGTGTGCGGCCCCTCACCTGGATGTGGACGATGCCGCGCGTGCCGCGCGGGTCGACCGTCGGTGTGCCTCGAGCGGCCGCTCACCGATCACCTCGACTTCCGCGGGGCGTACGCGCGCTACGTCGTCGCGCCAGCCGCGCAGCTGCTGGCGGTGCCGGAGGAGCTGTCGACCCGCGAAGCCGCGCTGGTCGAACCCACCGCGGTCGCGATGCACGCGGTCACGCTGTCGGGCGTCACCGCCGACGATCGCGTGCTCGTGACCGGCGCCGGTCCCGTCGGCTTGCTCGTCACCGCGGTGCTGCACGCGCAGGGAGTGCACGACGTCACCGTGTCGGAACCGTCACCGGTGCGGCGTGAGCGCGCGCTCGCGGTGGGTGCGGCGCGGGTCGTCGAACCGCACGAACTGCCGCGGGCCCGCATGGGCGCGCCGGTCGACGCGCCGTTCTCGGTCGCGTTCGAGTGCTCGGGGCGGGCCGACGCCGCCGAGTCGGCCATCGATCAGCTCGACTCCGCGGGGACCTGCGTGCTCGTGGGCACCGGCCACGAGCTGCCGCGCATCAACCACAACCGCGTGATCGTGCTCGAGAACTCGATCATCGGCGCCTACAACTACGACGCCGCCGGCTTCGCGCCCGCGCTGCAGCTGCTGGCGTCGGGGGCGATGCCGCTCGACGCGCTCGTGGAGCCGGTCGACATCTCGCTCGACGACCTGCTGCCGGTCATGCGACGTTGCGCCGCGGGCGAACTGCCGGGCAAGGTGATGGTCCGACCGATCCGTTCGGAGGAGTAGAGATGAGCGACCCGACGTTTGCACCCCGGCTGAACCACGTGGCGATCACGATGCCGCCCGGTGAGCTCGACGACGCCAGGCGCGCCGAGCTCAAGGACTTCTACGGCGACGTCTTCGGCTGGGTCGAAGGCGACAACAGCGGTGAGTCGGGGAACCCGCTCATCCTGATGACCGGGCAGATGCAGTTCGTGTACCTGCTGCCCGGCGATCCCGCGCTCGAGTGCCCCCGTCTCGACCACTTCGGGCTCGAGGTCTCGTCGGTGGCGGAGATCGAGGAGATCGTCGCCAAGGCCAAGGCGTGGCAGGAGAAGGACGATCGGGTCTCGATCATCGACATGAAGGCGCGCTCCTCCGAGGGACCGCGCGGCCACTACACGCTCACGAGCGCGTACATCGGCTTCCTCCTGCCGATGATGGTCGAGCTGCAGCACCTGCACGTCGATCTCGCGTGACCGCACTCGCCTCGATGCCGCGCACGGTCGCGAACGTCTTCGCCGCGGTCGTCGCGACCGATCCCGACCGAGAGGCGCTGATCACGCGGTCGGGCCGGTGGTCGTACGCGGAGCTCGATCGCCTCTGCGGTCGCGCGGCACACGCGCTCACCGCGCTCGGCGTGCGCGCCGGTGACCGGGTGGCCGGTGCCCTGCCCAACGACCTCGACGTCGTCCTCGCCTTCCACGGCGCCATGCGCCTCGGTGCGGTGTGGGTCGGCATCAACCGCGCCCTCGCGCCGCCGGAGAAGCAGTACCTGCTCGACGACAGCGGGACGGCGTTGTTGCTCTGTGACGCCGCCACCGCCGAGCAGGTGGGGGGCAGCGGCACGCGCGTCATCGCCGTCGAGGAAGGCGCGAACGAGTGGCACGACGCACTGGAAGCCGCACCCGACGCGCCGTTCGTGAGCGACGTCGATCCGTTCGCGCCCGCGGGAATCGCGTACACGAGCGGCACCACCGGATATCCGAAGGGCGCGACGCACAGCCAGCACAACCTGCTCGTACCGGGCGCGATGCTCGGGACGAGTCGGGGATGGGGACCGACCCTGCGCAAAGGCGACTTCCTCGCGCTCACGATCCTCAACATGCAGGTGCTCACCACGCTGACCACCGCGCAGGCCGGCGGGTGCTCGATCGTCTTCGACCGCAACGATCCGGTCGGCGTCGCCGAGTGGATCCGGCGGGAACGGGTGACGGTGTGGAACGGTCCGCCCGCGCTCGTCCACTCGCTCGCCCACGACGAAGCGGTCACACCCGACGACCTTGCCACCCTCGCCGAGGTCTGGAACGGCGGCGGCGACTGTCCCGAGCCGGTGCGCGCCGCGTTCGAGGAGAAGTTCGGCAAGCCGGTGCTCATGACCTACGGGCTGAGCGAGGCGCCGACGGTCGTCACCATCGACGATCCCGACGGCCGGCACGCGATCGGCGGGAGCGGGCGGCCGCTCCCACACCTCGAGATCCGAGTCGTCGACGACGAGCTGTGCGTGGCGCCCGCGAGCACCGGCGCCTACACCGGCGTCTACCGCCCGATGCTCGGCTACTGGAACCGCGACGAGGCCACCGCGGAGACGCTGCGCGACGGCGTGCTGCACACCGGCGACCTCGGCTTCGTCGACGACGACGGCTTCGTCCACGTGCGCGACCGCAAGAGCCTGGTGATCATCCGCGGCGGCGGCAACGTCTACCCGGCCGAGATCGAGCGGGTGCTGCACGAGCGGCCCGAGATCGAGGCCTGCGCGGTCGTCGGGTTGCCCGACGAGCGCCTCGGTGAGCGCGTGGCCGTCGCGGTGCAGCTGCGCGACGGCGCGACCGTCACCGAGGACGAGCTGCGGGAGCACTGCCTGGCCAACCTGGCCAAGTACAAGGTGCCCGAGCGCTGGCTCTTCGTCGACGACTTCCCCCGCAACACCATGGGCAAGATCCAGCGCCGCGACCTCCCCGCGCTCTTCCGGTAACGCGAGGTTGCGTCAGCAGTACGTGTATGACACGTATCAGTGACGCAACCTCGCGGTGAGGGTGGGTCTAGATGCTGCGGAGGGTGCCGCCGTCGACGGCGAGAGCGGCACCGGTGATCCAGCTGGCCGCTTCACTGGCGAGGAACACGACGGCGGCGGCGACCTCGCGGGGATCACCGAACCGCCCGATCGCGACCGGGTCCTTCTCCATCATCCGGGCCATGACGTCGTCGGTGGTCGTGCCCTGCGCCTGCGCGGCGGCGGCCGCGGTGTCGTTGATGGCCTCGGTGATGGTGACGCCGGGGATCACGCAGTTGGAGATGACGCCCTGCGCCGAGTACGCCCGCGACAGGTTCTTGGAGTAGTTGAGCAACGCGGCCTTGGCGGCCGAGTACGGGCCGAAGTACGGGCCCGGCTCGACGCCGTAGGTCGACGCCACGTGCACGATGCGACCTGAACCCCGCTCGAGCATGGTGGGCAGGCACGCAGCCGTGGTGCGGACCGACGAGAAGAAGTTGAGCTCGAAGCCCTGTCGCCAGTCGTCGTCGGTGAGCTTGTGCAGCCGGATCGGATCACCGCTGCCCCCCATGTTGTTGACCAGCACGTCGATGCGACCGAGCTCCTCGATCGCGCGCGACGCGAGCAGGGGCGCGGCGGCAGGGTCGAACAGGTCGGCGGCCACCTGCACGACGCGCACTCCGTGGGCCTCGGCCTCCAGCGCGGTCGCCGCCAGCGCGTCGACGCTGCGCGCATTCAGCACGAGGTGCGCGCCCTCGCGCGCGAAGTCGAGCGCGATCTGCTTGCCGATTCCCCGGCTGGCGCCGGTGACGATCGCGACCCGATCGCGCAGCCCGAGGTCCATCAGCCCTCCGCGGCGACGCGCTCGGCGTAGGCCATGGGAAGCAGCTCGATGAGCTGACCGTCGGGATCGCGGACGAACAGCGACGCGCCGTCGAGCTGCGTCTCGCGCAGCACCTCGCCTCCGTACTGCTCGACGAGCGCGCACGTGGCCGGGATGTCGTCGACGCTCAGCGAGATGTGGGTCAGACCGATCTCGTTCATGGTGCGCGGTCGGTAGGGTGCGGGCTTCGCGCCCTCGCCGGCGAAGTGGAGCAGCTCGAGGACGAACGCACCCTGTTTCAGGTAGCAGGCTCGGAAGCCGAGCGGCGCCTGCAGCTGCAGCAGCTGGTCACTCGGGGTGTCGTCGAGCTCGAGGGTGCGCCAGTAGGTGAACCCCAACGCCGCCTCGTAGAACGTGCGTGACCGCTCGAGATCGGTGACGCACTGGCCCAGGTGGTTCATCACGTTCGCGCTCATGAGTTCGGCTCCAGGACGACGCGCAGGGCTCCGGTGGACTTGTCGCCGGCCACCCGGAACGCCTCGGGTGCATCCTCGATCGGGAAGCGATGCGTGACCAACGCGTCGACGAGGCTGGGTGTCGACGCGAGCAGATGGGCGGCGTCGTCGAAGTCGCGGCCACCGTCGTGCCTGCAGTACCCGAGGGCCGGCACCGACCGCACCTCCTTGATGAAGCACACCATCTGCGGCCACTCGACGTCGGGCGGGAACACGCCGAGCACGCCCATCGCGCCGCCCGGTGCGGCGAGCTCGGCGGCGCGGTGCAACGCGCTCGCCGAACCGGCGGCCTCGATCGCCACGTCGTAGAGACCGGATGGCTGCGTCGCACCCAATCGCTCACCCAGTTCGATCTGGTGCGGGTAGCGAGCTTCGAGCGCCACCTCCGCCGCGCCCATCGCCCGGGCCGCGGCCACCGCCATCAACCCGATCGCGCCGCCGCCGACGACCACCACCCGCTTGCCCGGTCCCACGCCCGCGAGCCGGGCGGTGTGCCATGCCACCGCGGTGGGCTCGACCAGGCACGCGCTGGCCGCGTCGAGACCCTCGGGCAGGTCGACCAGCGACCGGGCCGGGGCCCGGAACCACTCGCTCATCCCACCGTCGGCCATCACGCCCAACGCGGTGGTGCCGGTGGTCGCGCAGAGGTTGTAGCGCCCCTCGAGGCAGAGGTCGCACTCGCCGCAGCCGAAGATCGCCTCGATGGCGACGGCCCGGCCGTCCTCGGTGACGCCGGCGAGCTCGTGGCCGAGCAGGAACGTGCTCCCCATCTCGATGTAGCCCAGGTCGGAGGCGCAGATGCTCGCCGAGGTGATCTTGATGAGCTCGCCGGGTCCTTCGGGTTCGTCGACGTCGACCACCGCGACGCCGGGTGGGGTGGATCGGACTGCGCGCATGCGTGCCTCCGAAGGTCGCTACGCGACGACGTAGTCGTCGGGGTCGGGTGCGAGGGTGCGCTGCCAGTACTCGAGCAGCGTGAACGGCCAGTTCTGCGCGACCCGGCCGTGTTCGTTCTTGTACCAGCTGTGCACGTTGGACCACCCCCACGCCATCATGCGGTTCTCGGCGTCGACGCGCTCGTTGAACTCGTCGTGGACGTCCTTGCGCACGTCGAGCGACGCGTGGTGCCCGCGCAGCAGCAGCTCGAGGCAGCCGAGGATGTACCGAACACCGCACTCGGAGAAGTAGATGATGCTGCCGTTGATGACGATGTTGGTGTTCGGGCCGTAGAGGCAGAAGAAGTTCGGGAAGCCGGGGATGGTGATCCCCAGGTAGGCGCGCGCATCGCCGGCCCACTGCTCGTGGAGGTCGACGCCACCGCGGCCGGTGACGCGCATGGGCGTGAGGAAGTGCGATGCGTGGAAGCCGGTGCCGTACACGATGATGTCGACGTCGTACTCGGTGCCGTCGACGGTGACGATGCCGGTCGGGGTGATCTCGCGGATCTCGTCGGTGACGAGGGTGACGTCGTCGCGCGTCAGCGCGCCGGCCCACACGCCGTTGTCGCGGAGCAGTCGCTTTGCTCCCGGGGGATAGCTGGGGACGACGTGCGGGATGAGGTCGGGCCGCGCCGCGAACTGCTGCTCGAGGTACGACGTGAAGAGCGAGCGCATGAGGTCGTTGATCGCGTTGACAGTGCCGTTCGACGCGTCCCACTCCGGATCCACGCGCACACCCGGGATCGAGCCGTCGCCGAGGCGCCAGAACATCCAGAACCGGTTCCACTCGCTGTAGGTGGGCACGTGCGCGTAGAGCCACCGCTGCCCGTCGGGGACCGCGTCGTGGTAGTCGGGCGTCGGCCCCATCCACGGCGGGGTGCGCTGGAAGAGGAAGAGGTGTCCGGCGCGCGGCGCGATCTCTGGTGTGAACTGCACCGAGCTCGCGCCGGTGCCGATCACGGCCACGCGTGCCCCGTCGAGCGGTGCGTCGTGATCCCACCGCGCGGAGTGGAACGACACCCCTGCGAACGACTCACGTCCGGGGATCTCGGGGTAGTGCGGCCGGTTGAGCTGACCGACCGCACTCACGATCGCGTCGACGACCAGCGTCTCCTGCGCGCCGTGCGGCCCTTCGACGGCCACCGTCCACGTGCTGTCGTCGTCGTCCCACGTGGCCGAGCGCACCTCGGTGCGGAAGCGGATGTGATCGAGCACACCGAAGTCGCGGGCGCAGTCGCGGAAGTAGTCGTGCAGCACGTGCTGGTCGGAGTAGTGGAGCGGCCAGTCGTGGCGCTGCGCGAACGAGTAGCTGTAGTTGTGGTTCGGGTTGTCGACCCGGCATCCGGGATACGTGTTCTCGAACCACGTCCCCCCGACATCGGCGTTCTTCTCCACGACGACGTAGTCGACGCCCGCCTGCTCCAGTCGGTAGGCGGTGAGCAGTCCCGACATCCCGGCGCCGATCACCAGCACGCGGAAGTCGCGGTCGGGATCCACGTCGGCCTTGCGCCACTGCGGACCGCGTCGGTCATCTCCGCGCAGCGCGAGCTCCTCCTCGAGCAGCGGGAGGTAGTCGTCCATGCCCGCGCCGCCGACGACGTGCTCGACGATGCGCAACAGATCGGCGTGCGACGCCGGCGTGGCGCACACAGACCCGCCGTCGCGGAACCGGATGAGCGCCTCGAGCGCGAGCTCGCGTGCGGCGGCCTGCTGCTCGGCGTTCATGCCGCCCTGGGGGAGCGCGAGCAGGTTCGGATCGGGGCGCAGGTCGTCGCGCAGCAGCGACAGGTCGCCGGTGACGTACGCCAACGCGGGCAGGAGGGGCGGGACCTCCGCCTCGGCCAGGTACGCGCGCAGCTCGTCGTCGGAAGCCGTGATCGGCGCGGCGTCGCTCACGCGGTCACGCGTCTTTGATCGTGATGCCGCCGTCGACGACGACGAAGGTCCCGGTGATGAAGCTGGCATCCGTGCTCAGGAGGAAGCGGGCGGTCGTGCCGATCTCCGACGGTCGCCCCAGCCGGCCCATCGGTGCACCGTCGGCGAAGTGCTCGCGGACCTGAGGCGTGTCGGGCAACATCGGAGTGTCGATGAAACCGGGGCAGATGGCGTTGACCCGGATGCCCTCACCCGCGAAGCGCAGCGCCATCGAGCGGGTGAGGCCGAGGACACCCGCCTTCGACGCCGCGTACGCGGGGTTCGCGGGGTTGGCCACGATCCCGTGGATCGACGCGATCCCGACGACGGCGGCGTCGGGTGCGTTGGTCCGGAGCTGCGAGAGGAAGGCCTGCACGACCATCGCGTAGGCGCGCAGGTTCACCTCCATGAGCGGGTCCCAGGTCTTGTCGGTGAGGTCGGGGAGGTCGACCGCGTCGGGGACACCCGCCGCGTGCACCACCCCGCCCACCGTGCCGATGGCGGCGACCGCCTCGTCGGCCGCGTCGGCGAGGGAGGCGGTGTCGCGCACGTCGACGGCCATCCCGACGGTGGCGACGCCGTGCTGGGCCGCCACCGCGTCGGCGGCCTCGGACGCCCGCTCGGGGTGGAGGTCCCAGATGGCGACGGGACGACCGACCTCGGCGACCGCGTGCGCCGTCGCCAGGCCGATGCCGGACGCGCCGCCGGTGATCACGACGCCAGACGTGGGGCGGAGCTCGAGTGGTGACATGGCTCGCATCATGCCAGGACTGGGCGCGGGGCACCCGCCCGCGAGAAGATCCCGAGGATGACCGACTCCTTCGCCGCGTTCACGGCCGGGAAGACCGACGACGGGTTCCGTCGCGGCGTCACCCAGCTCACCCTCGCCGACCTCCCCGACGACGACGTCGTCGTCGACGTCGAGTGGTCGAGCGTCAACTACAAGGACCACCTCGCGAGCACGGAGAAGGGCCGGGTGGCCCGCATCTCGCCCCTGGTGCCCGGCATCGACCTCGCCGGGACGGTCCGATCCAGCGCCGCCGCCGGGATCCGCGCCGGTGACCGTGTCCTGGCCCATGGCTACGACCTCGGGGTGGCCCACCACGGCGGGTACGCGGAGGTGGCGCGGGTGCCGGCGGGGTGGGTCGTGCCCCTGCCCGACGGCCTCACCGCCCGGGAGGCGATGGTGGTCGGCACCGCCGGCTACACCGCCGCCCTCTCGGTGCTCACCCTCCTCGACCACGGGCTCTCGGTCGGCGACGGCACGGTGCTCGTGACCGGCGCGACCGGTGGTGTCGGCAGCATGGCGGTGGCGATGCTCGCCGGCCTCGGCTTCACCGTCGCCGCCTCGACCGGCAAGGCCGACGCGGCTCCCTTCCTGCGCGGCCTCGGCGCCGCCGAGATCGTCGACCGCGACGAGCTCACCGACACCAGCAGGCCGTTGCAGTCGGTCCGGTGGTCGGGGGCCGTCGACGCGGTCGGGGGCTCGACGCTCGCGCACGTGCTGGCCACGCTCGCGCCCGGCGCGGCGGTGGCGGCGAGCGGCAACGTCGGCGGGGCCGAGCTGCCGACGACGGTCCTGCCGTTCATCCTGCGCGGGGTCACGCTGTTCGGCATCGACTCTGCCGCCACGCCGATCGACCGTCGCCGTGAGGTCTGGGGTCGCATCGCCACCGACCTGAAGCCGGCCGGCCTCGACGCGATGGCCCAGGTCGTCGACCTCGCGCACCTCGAGGGCGCGCTCGACGAGATCGGCCGGGGCGGCATGACCGGCCGCTCCGTCGTGCAGCTGCGCGGCTGACCAGGTCGGCTCAAGTTCTCACGAGCTCGATGCCGATGGACGTGAGGTCACCCGCTCCACGGGCAGTGGAAGTTGGCTCGCCATGCAACGGTCCAAGCTCGTGCTCGGATGCGTGATCACCCTCGCCGTCGTCGGACTCGGTGCCGCGGCCGTCGCGATGGAGTCGGACACCGGCGGCGCGGGATCCCTCGAGGGCACCACGACGACGACGGTCGTCCCGTCGACGACGACGTCCACCACGACGTCGACCACCGCCGCCCCGACCACCACCGTCGCTCCCGTCGCCGACCCCGCGACGACGACCGGCGACGTCAGCGGCAACCTCGCCGGTGACGGGGGCGTCGAGCGCTCGAC
>DASUAS010000042.1:0-7651 GCA_035763625.1 Acidimicrobiia bacterium | reverse complement strand
CCCAACTTCGACGCCGGAATGCCAGGGGTTGCTACGCCGCGGCCATCTCGTCCTGCTGACGCTTGACGCGGAGGAGCGCCTCGTTGGCGCCGTCGGGGAGGGCGTCGAGCGGCTGTGCGATCTCGGCCACCGTCGGCCCGTACTGCTCGGCCAGCGGCGCGAGGGCGTCGAGGTCGAAGTCGTAGAGCTTCGCCGCGTTGCCGGCGAGGATGTCGCGCAGCTCGGCTTCACCGACCTGGTGCAGCACCTGGCGCAGCGCCTCGCGCGAGTACGGGCCGGTGCCCTCGTCGTGCGGGTAGTCGCTGCCCCACATGAACCGGTCGGACCCCATGGACTTGCGGACCTCGACGTCGGCGAGGCCGGGGAAGCTGGCGCCGATCCACACGTTGCGCCGGAAGTACTCGCTCGCGGAGCGGGGGAGCGCGTTCTCGGCGGTGTACTTCAGCTCACCGATCTCACCCTTGCGCACGTTCTCGATGATCGGGTCGAGCTGGCGCACGATCGCGGCGACGCCGGCCGCCGAGCCCTCGGTGATCACGAACTTCAGCTTGGGGAACCGCTCGAACACCCCCGAGAGGAGCAGGTGCACGAACGGCCGCATGCCGTAGAACGGCACCTCGCTGATCATGATCATCGGGACCGACGCGTACCGCCCGTAGTTGGGCGAGCCGGTGCCCGAGTGCAGGCTCAGTGGGAGCTCGAGCTCTTCGATCGTCGCCCACAGCGGGTCGTAGACGGGGTCGTAGAGGGGCTTCACCCACTTCACGTCCGGGGCGACGTTGGGCAGCAGCGCGCCGCCGCGCAGGCCGTGCTCCTTGATCCACGTGACGTCCTCGATCGCGTCGTCGACGTCGTTGAGGAAGAACTGGCCGATGCCGGCGCGCTGCGCGGGCTTGCGGGCGCAGAAGTCGACCATCCAACGGTTGTGGGCGTGGATGCCGGCGCGCCGGTGCTCGTACTCCTCGGGCTGCGGCGGCCCGGCGAACAGCACGAAGCCGGGGTAGAAGGGCGGCACCGTGTTCGGGAAGATCACCTCACCGACCACGCCGTCGGCGAGCTGGTCGCGGTCGCGACGGTCGTCGTCCCAGTTGCGGACGCGCAGGTCGGTGTCGCGCAGGTCCTTCCACGGGTTCTTGTACTTGTTGCGCCAGGCGTCGAAGTCGTCGAGGTACTTCGGGTCGAGGTACTGACGGTAGGTCTCGTGGTTGGCACCGGCGTGGGTGTCGGCCGAGATGATCGTGTAGTGGTCTTGTGCGCTCACGCGCACACCTCCTGGTCGGGCTCCATGTCAAGGGCTGCTGGTGCGGACGGTGGGGACGGTTCGGACGGTGTGGACGGGGAGAGCGCGACGGCGTGTCCTTCGCCGTCGAACTCGAGTCGTTGCAGGTCGAGGCGGAAGCGAGCGAGCGCGGCGCCGAGCGCATGCCGCTCGTCGGACGTCCACTCCGAGATGGCGACCTCGTACCACTGGGTGGCGACGTGCTGCAGACGGTGGAGCATCTCGTCGCCCTCGGCGGTGACGGTGAGCCAGGCCTTGCGGCGGTCGTCGGGATCGGTCGCGCGCGTGACGAGCCCGTCCTCGAGCAGCCGGTTGGCGGTGCGGCTGATCGTGGTCTGGTCGAGGTCGAGGTGCTCGGCGAGACCCTTGAAGGTGAGGGGTCCGGCGTCGGCCACCGCGCGCAGCGCCGCGGACTCGGCCGGGGTCACGAGCCGTTCCGCCGCCCCCGCCACGCGCCGCCGCACCGCGTCGCTGGTGGCCAGGCGCGACACGTACGTGATGAACGCGCTGATCTCCTCGAGCGGCGCCGCGGGGGGCGGGGTGGGGGTCGGGTCAGCCATGAATGGATGTAAGCATACATCTATCTGCTGCAGGACGCAACCCGAGCCTGGTGCCGGTCTGGCGGGGCGGCTGCACGGGTGCGCCGCGGGGTGACCACGGTACGATCAGCCACAGACGGCGTCTCCCTACGGAAGTGGCGGATCCTTGCTCGAAGCGATCGACGGACCCGAGGCGCTGCGCCGGCTCGACGGGCCCGAGCTCGCCGCGCTCGCGGGGGAGATCCGTGAGGTCCTGATCGAGGCGGTGTCGGTGAACGGGGGCCATCTGGGCTCCAACCTGGGGGCGGTCGAGCTCACGCTGGCTCTCCACCGGGTGTTCGACTCGCCCCGTGACGCCATCGTCTGGGACACCGGCCACCAGTCGTACGTCCACAAGCTCGTCACCGGCCGGCTCGACGGCTTCGCCCGCCTGCGCCAGGGCGGCGGCATGTCCGGCTATCCGTCGCGGGCCGAGTCGGAGCACGACCTGGTCGAGAACAGCCATGCGTCCACCGCGGTCAGCTACGCGTGGGGCCTGGCGGTGGCCCGCGACGCCACCGGCGACGACAGCACGGTCGTCGCGGTCATCGGCGACGGCGCCCTCACCGGCGGGCTCGCCTACGAGGCGCTCAACAACTTCGGCGCCACCGGCCGGCGGGCGGTGATCGTCCTCAACGACAACGGGCGCTGCTACGCACCCACGGTGTCGAGGCTCACCGTGGCCGGTCACCCGGGCGAGCCCGGCGATCCCGAGGCGTACTTCACCGCGCTCGGCCTCGACTACGTGGGACCGGTCGACGGCCACGACATCGCCTCGCTCGAGCCGGTGCTGCGCGACGCCGCCCGGCGGGGGCGACCGGTCGTCGTGCACGTGCTCACGCACAAGGGTGACGGCTACCTGCCGGCGGAGTCCGACGACGAGAAGCGCCTGCACGACATCGGTGCGTTCGATCCCGAGACCGGCGTGCCGCTCGGTGCGAACGGGTCGTCGTTCACGGCTGCGTTCCGCGACGCGCTCATCGCACTCGCCGAGCAACACCCCGAGATCGTCGCCATCACCGCGGGCATGCCGGGATCGACCGGTCTCCTGCCCTTCGCCGAGCGCTTCCCCGAGCGCTGCTTCGACGTCGGCATCGCCGAGCAGCACGCGGTCACCGCCGCCGCGGGCATGGCGATGCGCGGTCTGCGGCCGGTGGTGGCGATCTACTCCACGTTCCTCAGCCGCGCCTGGGACCAGGTGCTCTACGACGTCGGGCTGCACGGCCTGCCCGTCGTGTTCTGCCTCGACCGGGCCGGGATCACGGGCGACGACGGGCCGACGCACCACGGCCTGTACGACCTGGCGCTGCTCACCAAGGTGCCCGGGCTCACGCTGTTCGCGCCGTCGTCGTACGAGGAGACGGCGGTGATGCTCGAGGAGGCGCTGCGCATCACGTCGGGTCCGGTCGCGTTGCGGTGGCCGAAGACCGTCGCCCGTCACGTGATGCCCGGCGCGGTCGGCAGCGGCCGCAACGCACGTCGTGTGCGCGCGGGCGACGACGTGTGCATCCTCGCCTTCGGGAAGATGGTCGAGGCCGCCGAGGAAGCCGCCGAGCTGCTCGACGCGCGCGACGTGCACGCAACGGTGTGGGACATCCGGACCATCCCCGCCGACCCGAGGATGCTGGCCGACGCCCGCCGTCATCCGCTCGTCGTCACCGCCGAGGACGGCATCGCCGAGGGCGGCGTGGGCGCGCTCCTCGCGGCTGGGCTCGCCGGGATGGAGGCGCCAACTCCCGCGCCGCGCACGGTCGCGCTGGGCACGCCGTCGGCGTTCATCCCGCACGGCAAGCCCGCCGCGTTGCTCGCCAACCTCGGTCTCGACGGTCCCGGCATCGCCGCCACCGTGGCCAAGCTCCTCGACGACTGATCACCGTCGCTCGCCATGGCGAGGGCGACGGAAAGATCCGCGTCGAGTACTGCCGGGTAGCGCGGTCCGAGTCCTAGCCTGGAGTCGTGTTCATCGACGGATTCGTGCACCAGCTTCCCGACATCGACCCGCAGGAGACCGGTGAGTGGCTCGACTCGCTCGACGCCATCATCGACATCGGCGGCCGGGCGAGGGCGCGCTACCTGCTGGCACGCCTCATGGAACGGGCGCGTGAACAGGGCGTCGGCGTGCCGGCGATGGTCACCTCCGACTACATCAACACCATCCCGCCCGAGCAGGAGCCGTGGTTCCCGGGCGACGAGGTGCTCGAACGCCGCATCCGCGCCTACATCCGCTGGAACGCGATGGCGATGGTCGACCGCTCGAACCGCCGCTTCGACGGCCTCGGCGGCCACCTGTCGACGTTCGCCTCGGCGGCCGCGCTGTTCGACGTCGGCTTCAACCACTTCTTCCACGGCAAGGGCGACGGCGGCGCCGGCGACCAGGTGTACTTCCAGGGCCACGCCGCGCCCGGCGTGTACGCACGCGCGTTCCTCGAGGGGCGCCTGACCGAAGAACACCTCGACCGCTTCCGCCGCGAGGTCGACGGTGGTGGCCTGCCGTCCTACCCGCACCCACGGCGGATGCCGACGTTCTGGGAGTTCCCCACGGTGTCGATGGGCCTCGGCCCCATCAACGCGGTGGCGCAGGCACGCTTCAACCGGTACCTCATGGCGCGCGAGCTGGCCGACACCAGCAAGGCGAAGGTGTGGGCGTTCCTCGGCGATGGTGAGATGGACGAGCCCGAGTCGATGGCCGGCCTGTCGCTGGCCGCGCGTGAGCAGCTCGACAACCTGATCTTCGTGGTCAACTGCAACCTGCAGCGCCTCGACGGCCCGGTGCGCGGCAACGGCAAGATCATCCAGGAGCTCGAGGCCATGTTCCGGGGTGCGGGCTGGAACGTCATCAAGGTCATCTGGGGGCGCGGGTGGGACGAGCTCCTGGCGCGCGACGTCGACGGCGTGCTCGTCAACCAGATGAACAGCACCGTCGACGGGCAGTTCCAGAAGTACGCGGTCGAATCGGGCGCCTACATCCGCGAGCACTTCTTCGGGCCCGACCCGCGCCTGCAGCGGATGGTCGAGCATCTGAGCGACGACGATCTGCGCATGCTGCCCCGGGGTGGGCACGACTACCGCAAGCTCTACGCCGCCTACAAGATGGCGGTCGAGCACGAGGGCAGCCCCACCGTCATCCTCGCCAAGACGATCAAGGGCTGGACGCTCGGCGAGGGCATCGAGTCGCGCAACGCGACGCACCAGATCAAGAAGCTCACGCCCGACGCGCTCAAGACGTTCCGTGATCGGTTGCAGCTCCCGATCCCCGACTCCGAGTTGGCCGACGGCGATCCGCCGTTCTGGCACCCGGGCACCGACTCGCCCGAGTTCGAGTACATGATGGCGAGGCGACGCACTCTCGACGGGTCCGTCCCGGAGCGCGTGGTGCGCAAGAAGATGTTCACCGTCCCCGTGCGCGACAGGGAAGCCGAGGTCTCGGGCACGTACGCCGACGTGCTCGCGGGCACCGGGGAGAAGGTGCAGGCGAGCACCACCACCGCGTTCGCGCGGTTGTTGCGCAACCTGCTGCGCGATCCCGACATCGGCTCGCGGATCGTGCCGATCATCCCCGACGAGGCCCGCACGTTCGGGCTCGACGCGCTGTTCCGCGAGTACAAGATCTACGCGCCGTTCGGTCAGCGCTACGAGCCGGTCGACGCCGAGCTCCTGCTCTCGTACCGCGAGGCGTCGAACGGCCGCATCCTCGAGGAGGGGATCACCGAGGCGGGCTCGATGGCCACGCTCACTGCCGCGGGCACGTCGTACGCGACGTGGAGCCAGCCGATGATCCCGTTCTTCATCTTCTACTCGATGTTCGGGTTCCAGCGCGTCGGCGACCTCATCTGGGCCTTCGGCGACCAGCGCGGGCGCGGCTTCCTGCTCGGCGCCACCGCCGGTCGCACGACGCTCGCGGGTGAGGGCCTGCAGCACTGCGACGGCCAGAGCCAGCTGCTGGCGTCGGCGTACCCGAACTGCGTCGCGTACGACCCGGCGTTCGCGTACGAGATGGCGGTCATCGTGCGCGACGGCATCGAGCGCATGTACGGACCCGAGCCCGAGGACTGCTTCTACTACATCACCCTCTACAACGAGAACTACTCGATGCCGGCGATGCCCGACGGCGTCGAGGAGGGCATCCTGCGCGGGCTGTACCGCTACCAGCGGTCCAAGGTGGCGGGTGAGAGCGGCATGAAGCCGGCGCAGATCCTCGCCAGCGGCACCGCGATGCTCGCCGCACTCGACGCGCAGCAGATCCTCGCCGACGAGTACGGCGTCGCCGCCGACGTGTGGAGCGCGACCAGCTACAAGATGCTGCGCGAGGAGGCGCTCACCACCGAGCGGTGGAACCGCTTGCACCCCACCGACCCCGCGCACACGCCGTACGTCACCGAGCAGCTCGCCGACAGCGAGGGCCCGGTCGTCGCCGTCACCGACTTCATGAAGGCGGTCCCCGACCAGATCGGGCGCTTCGTCCCCGCGCACTTCGCGACCCTCGGCACCGACGGCTTCGGCTTCTCCGACACCCGGGTCGCGCTGAGGCGCCACTTCGAGGTCGACGCGCCGTCGATCGTGGTCGCGGTGCTCCAGGGCCTCGCGCAGACCGAAGCGATCAAGGCGGAGGTGGTCGCCGAGGCGATCTCGCGCTTCGACATCGACCCCAACCGGGGCGACCCGCGCCTGTCATAGCCCCGCGAACATCTCGCAGTACGCCCCCACAGGCGTACGTCAACTACGAGATGTTCAGCTCGGCGGGTTCACGTCAGATGGCGCGGCGGCCGTCTTCCTTGAGGGGGTCGTCGTCGAGGGGGTCGTCGTCCCAGCTGTCGTCCTGGTCTTCCCACTCGTCGTCGTCCTCGGCGTCTGCGTCGAGATCGACGTCGGCGAGCGTTCCCGATCCTTCGGAGAACAACCCGTCATCGAAGCCCTGCTTCAGCTCCCGCGCTTCGCGGAATCGGCGAGCTCGTCCTTTTCTCGGCACGTCGTCACCTGCCTTGCAAGACAGCGAACTGGGACCGTGTGCTGCCGCAACGGGAGGCCCGGCGGCTGCAGTTCTGGAAGCTCCAGCTTACTGGAAGGGCCGATTGCCGTAACGGTCCAAATGGACCACGTCAGCGACCGGTTTGCGGGTGGTCGGACCGTACCGACCCTGGGGCCAGCCGACGGGGACGACCGCCACCGGTGTGACGCCCGACGGCAGCCCGAGGGTGCGCCGGGCGAGCATCACCGACCACAGGGGAAGGGTCGTGAGGGTGGCGCCGAGGCCGACGGCCCGCGCCGCGAGCAGGAGGTTCTGCACCGCGGGATAGGCGGAGCCGTACCAGCTCGACGCGAGCACCGGGGGTCCGAGCACCGGCGCACGACCGTGGAGGCAGGCCACGATCACCACCGGGACCTCTTCGAAGTGGTCGGCCTGCCACTGCACCGCGTCGACGATCTTCCTGGCGGCGTCGTCGCGGGCGTGACGCTTGCCGAGACGGCGGTACACCGACCAGGCCTGGCGGTTCAGCCGGGCGAGCTGGTGCTTGACCTCCGGGTCGCGCACCACCACGAACTCCCAGCCCTGACGGTTGCTGCCCGTCGGCGCCTTGGTGGCGAGCTCGATGGCCCGGAGGATGATGTCGTCGTCGACCGGGTCGGGCAGGAGCCGGCGCATCGCGCGCTGCGTCTCCATGGCCTCGACCAGGGACATGCCCAGGCCGTCCTCGTGCTCGTCGCCCACCGTCGTTCCCCCTGTGCCGTCCGCGGAGGCTACCCGGACCGGTCGTGCCGCTCCTCGGTAGGGTGCCGTCATGCGCGAGGCACACGA
>DASUAS010000041.1:0-3346 GCA_035763625.1 Acidimicrobiia bacterium | reverse complement strand
GCAGACGCTCGGCTGCCAGCCGTCGGCGAGCTCGCCGACGCGCCGCAGCTCCCGCGGCGCGCGGCCGCCGAGCCACACGTCGGGAGGTTGCTGGATCGGTCGGGTGCCGATGGAGACGCCCTCGTAGTGGAAGCGGGCGCCGTCGTGGTCGACCGTCTCTTCGCTCCACAACCGACGGATCAGCGGGAGCGCCTCGTCGAACCACGGCGCGCGTTCCTCGCGCGTCACACCGAACGCCTGCTGCTCGCGCGGCTCGACGACCCCCAGTCCGAACGCGGGAAGCGCCCGTCCGCCGGACAGCACGTCGAGGCTGGCCCACTGCTTGGCGAGCAGCACCGGGTTGCGCCCGGGCAGCACCTGCACGCTGGTGCCGAGCTTGAGCTTCTTGGTGCGGCCCGCCGCGAACGCGAGCGACACCATGGGCTCGGGGATCGGACCGGTCGCGCGCTCGGAGCACCAGATCGAGTCGAAGCCGAGTGCCTCGAGCGCGTCGATCAGCTCGGCGAAGCGCGCGCCGCCGTCGGCCAAGCCCTGCGTGCCGATGCCGTACCCGATGCGCACCTTCACGAGTCGTCCGCCATCAGTCGTCCGTCCGGAACTGCTCGTAGGCGCGCAGCTCGCGACGCGCGATCTGCTGGAGGTGCACCTCGTCGGGACCGTCGACGAAGTGCAGCGTGCGCGCGTGTCCGTACATCTCGGCCAGCGGCCAGTCGTTGGTGACGCCGGCCGCCCCGAACGCCTGGATGGCGCGATCGATCACCGCGGTCGCCAGCCGGGCGGCCGCCACCTTGATGGCCGAGATCTCGACCCGGGCGCCCTTCACACCGACCGTGTCGATGAGCCACGCGGTCTTCAACGTGAGCAGGCGCGCCTGTTCGATGGCGAGGCGGGCCTCGGCGATCTCGGCCTGGATGGTGCCCTGGTCGGCCAACGGCTGGCCGAACGCGACGCGCTGCTGCACGCGTTCGCACATGAGCCGCAGCGCCTTCTCGGCCATGCCGATGGCGCGCATGCAGTGGTGGATGCGGCCCGGACCGAGTCGCGCCTGCGCCAGCGCGAACCCGGCGCCCTCGTCACCGAGGAGGTGGTCGGCGGGGACGCGCACGTCGACGAAGAGCGTCTCGGCGTGACCACCGCCCGCATCGTGGTCGAACACGGGCAGTGAGCGCTCGACCGACACGCCGGGAGTGTCGAGGGGCACCAGCACCATGCTGTGACGGCGGTGGCGATCGGCGTCGGGGTCGGACACGCCCATGAGGATCGCGAACGTGCAGCGGGCCGACGCCGCTCCGCTCGTGAACCACTTGTGCGCGTTGATCACGTAGTGGTCGCCGTCGCGCTCGATCCGGCTCTGGATGTTGGTGGCGTCCGAGCTCGCCACCCATGGTTCGGTCATCGCGAAGCACGAGCGCGTGCTGCCGTCGAGGAGCGGATCGAGGAACCGCTCCCGCTGGAACGGGGTGGCGAACTTCGCCAGCAGCTCCATGTTGCCGGTGTCGGGCGCAGAGCAGTTCGTCGCCTCCTGGGAGAGGGGCGACTGGCCCATCAGCTCGCACAGCGGCGCGTACTCGAGCGTGCTGAGCCCGCCACCGAGATCGGAGTCGGGCAAGAAGAGGTTCCAGAGCCCGCGCTCGCGCGCTTCGGCCTTGAGCTCCTCCATGACCGGTGGGTGGAAATGCGGGTCGCCCGAGGTGCGCACCTGCTCGCGGTGCACGATCTCGGCGGGGTCGACGCGCTCGCGGATGAACGCGGTCAGCCGCTCCGCCAGCTCCAGGGTGCGCGCGCTCGGTTCGAAGTCCATCACGCGTGACCCTACCCGTGCCCGACGCGACCGGCGCCGGGCTCATCCCGTCAGCAGGCGCACGTCGCGTACCCGGGTGCGATCGGAGGCAGCGCGGGCGCGACGTGGTCGATCGGGACGGACTCCGTCGGCACGGTGACCTCGCGGCGCGGCGCGAACGTCTGGGGGTCGACGACGAGCACCCGGTCGGTCAACACGACGTAGAGGGCGCTGCCGTCGCTCGCGGGCTCGATGCCGGTGATCTCGCCCGGCGCCACCGTCCACTCGCCCGCGCTCAGGTCGGCGAGCGCGACGGGTGCGATGTGGTCGGACACCGAGAGGTAGACCGTCGACTCGGTCGCGGTCGCGCGCACGGTCGACGCCACGGTGACGACCGGCGCGGGCACCGTCGCCGTGCGCGCGATCTCCAGGGTCCGGGTGTCGAGCTCGGCCAACGCGCGGACCGACGGGGAGTACACGTAGAGCCGGCCCCCCGACGGTGTGACTGCGACGGCGCCGTACGGATCGGTCGCGAACTCGCGCGGGAGGTCGACGCAGCTCGCGGTCTCGGCGTCGAGGTCGAGGACGTGCACGAACGCCTCGGCCGGCTCCGTCGGTGTGGCGTCACGCGTGTACAGCGTGTAGAGGCGCCGGCCGTCGGGCGCGACGGCCTGGGCCCGTGCGGTGCCGCGCATCGGCTCCTGCAGCTCCGCTTCCTTGCTGCGCACGTCGTCCACGCTGCCTCGTGAGAGGTCGAGGCGCGCGACCCGGTAGCGCTCGGGTGCGAGGGGTGGGACGAAGTCGATGACGAACAGCGCGTCGCCGGAGAGCGAGAACGCTTCCGGTTCGACGTTCCCGGGAACCGAGAGCACGTGCGGCTCGGGGTCGCCGCGGCGCACGATCACCAGTGGTGACGGGTCCTTCGGCGCCGGATGGTAGGTGTCGGTGCCGTCCGCGGGTCTCGGGGTGAGCGCGACCATCGCCCCGTCCTCCGACACGGTGCGCACGACCAACCCGCCGGGAACCGTGCGGTGGGCGATCTCCTCGCCGGTCGTGGGGTCGACGCTCCGCAGTGTCGTCGTCGTGCCGTCGTCGGTGGTGGTGTAGAGGACCGTCCAATCGCGGCTCGGCACCGCGCCCGACTCCTGGAAGCGCACGTGACCGCGCGCCGGTGCCAGTGCCGCAATGCTGTGCGCGCTACCCAGGTAGAGGAGCTCGGGACGCGTTCGATCGCTGTCGATCGAGACGCTCCCGTCGCCACCGCCGCACGCGGTCGCGAGCATCGCCAGGACCACGAGCGCGATCGCCAGGGTCGCCTTCTTCATCGCGTCCTCCTCTCGGCACCTGCTCGACGCCGACGGAGAGCGAGGGGTTGCCTCAGGGAACGGTGAGGTCCGAGAGGACGCCTCCCGACACGACGCGCACGGTGTGCGCGCTCGTCCACGCCAGCGCCGTGCCGTCGGCCGCGTTCTCGAGCACGACGGTGGCCTGCACGCCGTGGTCACCGAGGAGCGCGACCGCGGGCGCGCCGTCGACGGTGCCGGTGGCCCAGACTCGCGTCGTCGA
>DASUAS010000040.1:0-2580 GCA_035763625.1 Acidimicrobiia bacterium | reverse complement strand
AGCGTCGGGTTCTGGGCGTCGCGTTCTGCGTCGGCGAGTTGGCTGCGGGCGTCGTCGCGGGCGCGGGCGGCGGTGCCGGCGGGGGTGTGGGTCCACCGTCCGGTGCCGGCGCGGAGGTCCTGGTAGTCGTCGATGAGAGCTTGGAGCCGTCGGTGGGGATCGACCACGCGCGCCGCGAGGGGCTCGGCTGCGGGCGGCTCAGCTCCGGGGGCAGCACGGGCGGGCTCGGGATGATGTCCCGGTTGGGCGGGCGTGTCAGTGATCCATCGTTGGTGGGTCTCGACACTCCAGTCGGCTCGGAGGTCGTGCACGGCTTGGTCGAGATCGTGCGCTGTGACGTGGATGACGGTCTGGCCGCGGGCGCGGCTGAGCGCGACGTAGGCGAGCTCGCGGCCTCCGCCGGCGGCGAGGACGTGGGCACGGTCGTAGGTCGCGCCTTGGGCGCGATGAACGGTGAGCGCGTAGCTATGGTCGAGATGGTCGGTGTCGATGCTCTGACCCGTGAGGGTGACCGGACGGCCGGTGCTGGTGAGTGCGTCGATACGGTCGGCGCTGAGCCCGGTGACTGTGAGCTGTTCGCTGGTGACGATCCCCGCAGTCGGGTTCGGGGCGAGCGCAACGACGCGGTCCCCGACGGCGTAAGTGCGCCCACCGGTGACCGTGATGTCAGGACCGGTGAGGTGGCCGAGCTGGTCCCACTGGTTGCGCGCGAGGCGGTTCAGATCGGCGACGTCGACGCGCCGCCACGCGAGCAGCACGCTGTCATGGCCCACAGCCACATCGCTGGCCCACACGTCGGTCATGGCAATCAGCGTCTCAGTACGGGACGGCTGGGTGTGGATACGTCCGGCCTTCGCGTACCAGGCGATCGCGGCGGGCACGGAGCCAGCGCGCAGTTCGGCGAGGGCACGACGTTCGGCCACGTCGGTTTGGCGGATGTTGTCGCCGAGCGTGACGACGAGGTCGGGGCGGCGCTCTAGGAGCGCGGCGAGCGCCCCGCCGGGTCCGACCGCGCCGAGTTGGTGGTGGTCGCCGACGAGGACAAGCGACGCGTGCGCGTGTGTGATGGCAAGGGTGAGACGGGCGAGGTCGGCGTCGTCGGCCATGCCGGCTTCGTCGACGATGACGACGGTCTTGGCGTCGAGGGTGAGGGTGCCGTGGTCGAGGTGCCAGAGCAATGACGCGAAGGTGCGTGCGTCGAGGTCAGCTTCGGCGGCGAGAGTCCGGGCAGCCTGCCCGGACGTAGACGTCCCGAGAACCTGGTAGCCGGCGGCGGTGAGCGCGGTGCTGGCCGCGTCGAGCGCGGTGGTCTTGCCTGACCCAGCGACGCCGACCACGACTGTCGCGGCGCGACCCGAGCCGCAGAGCTGGTCGACCACCTGTCGTTGCCCGTCGGTGAGCGCGCGCCCGGTCGCGTGTTCCTTGGCGGCGATGGCGGCGGTGATCAGAGCCTGGTCGAGTGTCGGTCCGGGCTGCTCGCCCAGGGTCTCGACGGTACGGGCAATGGTCGCCTCGGCGGCGAGGACCTCCATGGTTGTGTACGACTGCTCCCGCGCTCCCGCGATCCGGATGAGCGGAACCACCGCGTGGCTCGCAACGATGTGCTCGAGGACACGGTCCAGCTCCGCCGGGTCACGGCCGTAGAGGCGGGGCGCGACCTCGGCGACAAGCTGGGTACGGGTGAACACCTTGTGGCGGGCCAACAGCGCACCGTCGACGTCGAGCACCGCGCCAGCGAGCTGGTCGATCTCGCTGACCGTGAGCGGGAACTGCAACCCGCGTGTCCGTTGCTGCGACGCGGCCAGATGCGCGCTCAGGCGGTCAACGGGCCAGCCCGCCGCGTCGAGCTCGGCGTGCCAGCCGGCCATCAGCTCGTCGGCGCCGGTGTGGCGTTTGACGCTGCGGGTCTGACGCGCCGCGATCCCAGGGGCCCGGTAGCCATGCTGGCCGGTCGCAGCGAGATGCTCCGCGATCTCGTCCGACCGTTTCGAGAACAGGCCGCACACCTCGTCCGGGACGCCGACGATGTGCCAGTGCCGCAGATGACCGGACGGCCCGTCATCAGGCGTCACGTCGAAGCCCAGTTCGACTGCCCGCCAAGCGGCATGGAGCCGCCCGACCATCGTGGCGGCTTCGACCGTGTCGCGCAGCGCCGCACTGTCCAACCCCTTGTGACCGCCCGTGGCGTCGAGCATCTCGACCACGTTGGCGACCAAGACGTGATCGTGCGGCGACGGATCCCCCGCCCGCGACGTCGCGTGACGCGTCACCGCATACGTCAACCCGCCGGTCGCGACGCGGGTCTGGACCCGGCCGCGGCGCCCGCCGCGGTCTTGGAACCAGTCGTCGAGCCAGGCCATCGTCTCGACGGTTTCGACGTCGAGGATCGCGTGCATCGCGTCGGCCTGGTCGATCACCCCGAGGAGGGCGACCGACTTGTGTGCGGCGACGACCAGCTCGAACCCCGGCCGCTTCGTCTCCACCAGACCCGCACCCGTCGTCGGGTGTGAGAAGCCGCCCGGCCCGAACGCTGCCGCATACGCCTCCGGCGTCACCTCCCCCGAGAGGCCCAGACGCGCA
>DASUAS010000039.1:0-7048 GCA_035763625.1 Acidimicrobiia bacterium | reverse complement strand
CCCCGACCACCGTCCGTGGTGGCCGGGGCCGATCGCCGTCGCGGTCATTCCCACTCGATGGTGCCCGGCGGCTTGCTGGTCACGTCCAGCACAACCCGGTTGACGTCGTCGACCTCGTTGGTGATCCGCGTCGAGATGCGCTCGAGCAGCTCGGTGGGCAGGCGTGCCCAGTCGGCGGTCATGGCGTCTTCGCTGGTGATGGGGCGCAGCACGATCGGATGCGCGTACGTGCGCCCGTCGCCCTGCACACCCACCGACCGCACCTCGGCCAGGAGCACCACCGGGAACTGCCACACGTCGCGCTCGAGTCCGGCGGCCACGAGCTCCTCGCGGGCGATCGCGTCGGCCTCGCGCACGGTGTGCAGGCGCTGCGCGTCGACCGCGCCGACGATGCGGATCGCGAGCCCCGGCCCGGGGAACGGCTGGCGCCACACCATCGCCTCGGGGAGGCCGAGCTCGAGGCCGACCGCGCGCACCTCGTCCTTGAACAACGCCTTGAGCGGCTCGACCAGCTCGAACTGCAGGTCGTCGGGGAGTCCACCGACGTTGTGATGGCTCTTGATGTTGGCGGTTCCCGTGCCACCGCCTGATTCGACGACGTCGGGGTAGAGCGTGCCCTGCACCAGGAACTCGACGTCGTCAGCTCCGTTCGCGCCGATGCCCTCCGCCGCGATGACCTGGGCCGCGACCTCCTCGAAGGTGCGGATGAACTCGGTGCCGATGATCTTGCGCTTGGCCTCGGGGTCGGTGACCCCCGCGAGCTTGGCGAGGAACTTCTCCGACGCGTCGACGGTGACGAGCCGGATGCCGGTGGCGGCCACGTAGTCGCGCTCGACCTGCTCGCGCTCGCCCTTGCGGAGCAGCCCGTGGTCGACGAACACGCACGTGAGCTGGTCGCCCACCGCGCGGTGCACGAGCGCGGCGGCGACCGCGGAGTCGACACCACCCGAGAGGCCGCACAACACGTGGTGATCGCCGACCCGCCGTCGGATGTCGGCGATGGCGTCGTCGATGATGTTGGCGGTCGTCCACGACGGCTCGAGACCGGCCCCGATGTGCAGGAACCGCTCGAGCATGGCCTGGCCGTGCGCGGTGTGCATGACCTCCGGGTGCCACTGCACTCCGTAGAGGCGGCGGCCCGGGTGCTCGAACGCTGCGATCTCGGCGCCGGCGGAGCGGCCGGTGACCGTGAACCCGGGGGGCGCGACGACCACCGCGTCCCGGTGCGACATCCAGACCGGCTGCTCGGTCGGCTGCCCGGCGAACAGCACGCTCTCGGGTTCGACGGTAGCGATCGTGCGGCCGAACTCGGCCCCCTCGGTGCGCTTGACCGTCCCGCCGAGTGCCTCGGCCATGGCCTGGAACCCGTAGCAGATGCCGAAGACGGGGATGTCGGCGTCGAACAGCGCGGGGTCGATCGACGGCGCGCCGTCGGCGTAGACGCTGGCCGGTCCACCCGAGAGGATGACGGCCGCGGGCCCCTTGGCGAGCAGCTCGTCGATCGGCATCGAGTTGGGCACGATCTCGCTGTAGACGCGCGCCTCGCGCACGCGGCGGGCGATCAGCTGCGCGTACTGCGCCCCGAAGTCGACGACGAGGACCGGCGCCGACTCGCCGTGCGGGTCGCTCATCGGTCGATCCTATACGGCACTTCCTGTGGGACCTCAGCCCGTGAAGCGAGGTGCGACCACGAGCGCAGCGGGCACAGGACGTCGATCACCGACACCGACGACGAAGGGGGCGGCCACCACCACCGGAGCGAGCAGCCCCGCGATGGTCGCGACCGCGAGGCAGAGCCCGACGAGCGACCGCGGTCGCCGACCTCGACGATGGAGACGATGGAGTGGCCCGGGTGCCGCTGCCGTGCGTCCGGCGCTGGGTTGCTGTCGTACGCTCTGGGACCCGCTCGGCAGCGACGGAGAGGACACGATGGCCAACCCCGCACTCTCGGAGAAGCGCTTCGAGGAGATCGCCAAGGAGGATCAGGCCGGTTGGGCCGCGCCGGTGGCGCTCGCCCACGCCGAGGTGACCGGTGCGCAGCCGCCGCCGACGCGCGTGGCGCACATGACCGCCAACGGCGCGTTCGCCAAGACGTTCGTCCTCTTCCTCATCGTGCTCGCCGGGGGCGCGCTCGGCTGGTCGCAGACGCACGTGAGCACCGCCGTCGTGAACGGGCTCACGACCCAGACCGTCGACATCCCGGGCTGGACGTGGATCGCGCTGATCGTCGGCACGATCCTCGCGTTCGTCTGCATCTTCAAGCCGAAGGCGTCGCCGTTGCTCGCGCCGCTCTACGCGCTGGCCGAAGGCGTGTTCCTCGGCGCCATCTCGAAGGCGTTCGAGACGCAGTGGAACGGCATCGTCTTCCAGGCCGTCCTCGCCACCATCGCGGTGTTCTTCGCCACCCTCGCCCTCTACGTGTTCGGTGTGGTGAAGGTGACGCGCAAGTTCCAGATGGTCGTCATCGGCGCGACGGCGGGCGTCTTCGTGCTCTACTTCGCGACGTTCCTGCTGTCGCTGTTCGGCGCCGACATCTCCTTCTGGAACGAGCCCAACGCGCTCGGCATCGCGATCAGCGTCGTCATCTGCGTCATCGCGTCGCTCAACCTGTTCCTCGACTACGAGTTCATCCGCCAGGCGTCGATCAACGGGGCGCCGAAGTACATGGAGTGGTACGGCGCGTTCGGGCTCATGGTCACCCTCGTGTGGCTCTACCTGGAGATCCTGCGCCTCCTGGCCAAGCTGCGCAGCTGATCGTCAGGTGTACTGCACGCGCACATGGCGCGCATACTCGGCAGCGTCGATCTCGACGTCTTCGAGCACGTGGAAGAACTCGGACGACGTCATCATCAACCGGCTCCCCTCGAGCTCGAGGACCGGGAGATCGGCCACCGGCGTGCCCGGGAGATCGCGCAGCACCAGCTTGCCGTCCACGCGTTCACACGTCTCCGGCTTCATGGTTTGGTGCAGAGTGACCAGGAACGGCCCGGCGTCGAACCCGTCGCCTGACACCGCGGGCAGGAACTTGTACCAGAACTGCCGCACGTCGTAGGGCGCCGGCACGGGGAGCGTGCCCGCGACGTCACCGACCACCTCGATGATCGTCACGCCCTGGCGGGTGACGCTCGCGTGCACGTGGTTCCCCTCGCGCGCGAACTCGAGCTGCGCGAGCTTCTTGGGCTCGCCGTTCGTCTCGCGACTGGGCGACACCGCGGTTTCCAGGTCGATGGGCATCACCGCGCAGAACTGACCGACGCCGCCGTCGTATACGGCATCGAGCAGGAAGGAGCACACGATCTCGTGGAGGTGGCCGTCGACCTCGATGCGGGTGAAGTGCACGCGCACGCGCGGCTCCGGTGGCGGCGCGAGTGGCGGCGGTAACACCTGTGCGTGGAGCTCGGGATCGGTGAGGTAGGTCACCTCGAGCCTCGCATTCGCAGGATACGGAACGAGCCCGTCGTGCTTCGGTGGCGGTTCCTGCACCCAGCGGTTCTGCCGCGTCGTCACGTCGTGCTCCTTCCGGTCCGGCCAGTCACGCGTCGGTGAGCGACGCGCCCGCCTCGACGCCGGTCAGCCACGGCCGACCGGCCTTGCGGTAGGGCTCCCACTTGTCGGCCACCGACTCGTCGGTCTGGCCGAGGTCGATCGGCGTCGGACCGATGCGATCGGCGATGGGGCGGAGCCGCTCGACGTCGAACCCGTAGAAGTCGACCTGGTTGAGTCCGAGCATCTGCTCCGTCTCGTCGATCGGGATGTCCCAGAAGCGGTCCTTCAGGAACTGGCGCGTGTAGGGCCAGGTGCCCTCGGGGTGGGGGAAATCGTTCCCCCACATGATGTTGCCGACGCCGATCTCGTAGCGTCGACCCAGTTCGCGTCGACGCGTGTTCGACGCGCCGATCTTGACGTTGCGGTCGAAGTAGTCGCTCGGAAGCATGGTGAGGATGCCGCGGGTGTTCACCATCTTGCGCATGCCGTGTTCGCGACCGGCCATCATGTCGACGCGCCACAGCAGATCGGCGGCCCAGAAGCAGCCCGCCTCGGTGACCGCGAGCTTGAGACCCGGAAAGCGCTCGAAGACCCCGGTCAGCAGCATGAACCAGAGCGGACGCGCGGTGAAGAACACGGTTTCGTAGCCGTACACGCTCATCCAACCGCTGACTTCGCCGTAGTCGTCACGCGGCGCGGGACCTGAGTGGCAGTGCACGGGCAACGACAGCGACTCGCAGACCTCCCACACCGGGTCGTAGCGGTAGCTCGTGTACGACTCGTGCCCGTCCCACCGCGGGGGGATGATGACACCACCCGTGAGCCCGTCTGCGTGCGCACGACGGATCTCGGCGATGGCGCCGTCGAGGTCGTCGAGGATCGGCGCGACGATCAGGCCGGCCCGTCGCTCCGGACTCTGGCTGCACAGCTCGGCCGCCCACCGGTTGTACGCACGGGCCCCGGCCAGGAGGTGATCGGGGCTGTGGGTCACGACGGGGTTGAACCCAGCACCGAAGGGCGCGCCCATCGTGCCGGTCACCGCGTCGGGTCCGGGGAACACCACCTCGGCGGTCACGCCGTCACGATCGAGCTCGCGGTCGCGGGTGGCCGCGTCCCAACCGCCTCGTAGCCCAACCTCGTGGAGGCTGTTGCCCTCGTCGTCCTCTCCGAACCACTCCTCCTGGAACGCCGCGTCGCCCACGAAGTCGCCGGCGGCCTCGGCTGCTGCACGCCGTTCGTCGATCAGCCGTTGCCGTTCGGTGAGCTCGTCGTCGAACTCGTCGCGGTACGCGGGATCGAGGTGCTCACGGTACGCAGGCGCGTTCGGCCCGGCGTGGCAGTCGGCGGAGATCACGAGGTAAGGCTGCACGGTTCCATCCTCTTCACTCACACGTTGGCCGGCGCGACGTCGCGGAACGCCATGCTCGTGGCGTCGGCGGGTACGGCGTCGAGGCCGGCAGCGACGTCGGCGACGCGGGGCCCGACTCGCGCCGCGAGCGGCTCGAGCTCCGCAAGGTCGAAGCCGTAGACACGGGCCGCGTTCTCACCGAGCATCGCCCGCACCTCGGGTTCGGCGACCCCCGCGAAGGTGAGCCGGATCGCCTCGTCGGAATAGGGCGCCGTGCCCTCGTCATGGGGGTAGTCACTCCCCCACATGATGTGGTCGACACCGATCCTCGCCCGGCGCTCACAGTCGCCGCGGTGCAGGAAGCTGGCCGCCACCGCGCAGTTCGACTGCCAGTACTCACTCGGCTTCTTGTCGAGCAGTTGGGGATGCTCGAAGCGCATCACACCGACGTTGCCCCGAGAGAGCTGGCCGTAGAGGTCGTCCATCACGTCAAGTGCCTCGCCGATCCAGCCGCTGCCCTGTTCCGCGAGCACGAGCCGCAGGTTCGGGAACCGGTCGAAGACGCCGGAGAGGATGAAGGTCCACAACGGGCGATGTGAGAACCACGCTGCTTCGACGAGCCACAGCGACAGCGACGCGGCGTGCTCGCCGTAGTCAGGAGAGCTGCTCCCCCCGTGCGCGTTCAGCACGACGCCACGCTCCTCGCACGCGCGCCACACAGGGTCGTACTCGTGCGAGTGCAGTGGAGGAATCGGCGCATCCGGAGGTACGCCCGGAAGCAGCACACCGCCCCGCAGGCCGTGGTCGGCGATCCAGCGCACATCGCGGACGGCTTCGTCGACGTCGTTGAGGAGGATCTGTCCGATCCCCGCGCGTCGCGTGGGGTGCTCGGCACACCAGTCGGCCAACCACCGGTTGTGCGCGCGCAGGCCCGCAAGTCGCAGCTCGAAGTCGTCGGCGGTCGGGGCGGTCGCCACGAGCGATCCACGTGCGTAGAACGGCGGAATCGTGTTCGGATAGACGATCTCTGCCACGATGCCGTCGGCCTCGAGCTCGCGCATGCGCCGGGCGCTGTCCCAGTTGCGATCGGCCTCGGGACGCACGAGATCGCCATAGGGGCTCACGAAGGTGGACACCCAATCGTCGAAGGCTTCGTGGTACTTCGACTCCAGGTAGGGGCGGTAGTCGAGCAGATCCGCCCCTGCATGGCAATCGGCCGAGATGACGACATACCGATCCATGGCGATCTCCAGGTTCCTTGCGGCGCGCTGGTGCTCCTCGTTACCGTACTGAAGTGCAGCACCTGCGAGGCAAGACGGCCGTCGTCACCGGCGGGGGCGGCGGGATCGGGCGGGCGCTCGGAGAGCGGTTCCTCGCCGAAGGCATGCGTGTCGTGCTCGCCGACATCGACGACGCGCTGCTCGCGGCGACGGTGGCCGAGCTCTCGGCGACCTACGACGACGTGCTGGGCGTCAGGACCGACGTGTCACTCCTCGAATCGGTGGAGGGATTGCGGGACGCGGCGCTCGAGCGGTTCGGCGCAGTGCACCTCGTGTGCAACAACGCGGGCATCCCGTCGGGATCCGACGGTGCACTCTGGGAGCATCACGTGAACGACTGGCGCTGGGCCGTCGACGTGAACGTCTTCGGGGTGATCCACGGCATCAACGTGTTCGTTCCCGTGCTGCTCGAGCAAGGCGGTCCGTGCCATGTCGTGAACACTTCCTCGTCCAACGGCACGTTCGCGCCTCTCAGCAACAGCGCGGTGTACTCGACGACCAAGGCCGCGGTGACGAACATCACGGAGTGCCTCTGGGGCCAGATGCACACCGCGCAGCTTCCGGTCCAGGTCTCGCTCCTCCTGCCGTCGACGCGAACGCCGGGTGCGCTCGACACGGGGATATGGAGACCCGGGCGCAACCGCCCCGAACGCTACGCGCGGCCCGGTCAGGCCCCCGTCGAAGGCCGCGACGCGCTCACCCCCTTCGTCGAGCAGCTCGAGCGGCTCGGTCAGGAGCTCAAGTTCGCGCCACTGCACGAGGTGGCCGACATCGCACTCGAGGGCATCTTGGCGGACCAGTTCTGGATCTACCTCCCGAACGAGCGCGCGTCGATGACGATCGACGGGCGGGCCCACTCGATGAGCACCGCGGGCCCGCCCGACTACCTGATCGCCGACTCGCCGTGGAACGTGCCGAAGACCTGAGCGATCGC
>DASUAS010000038.1:0-11826 GCA_035763625.1 Acidimicrobiia bacterium | reverse complement strand
CACCGCCGCCTCGGGTGTGCGCGTCGCCAAGCACGGCGGCCGCGCTGCGTCGTCCAAGTGCGGATCCGTCGACGTGCTCGAGTCGCTCGGCGTCGTCGTCGACCTCGGGCCCGAGGGCGTGGCCCGTTGCGTCCGCGAGGCGGGGATCGGCTTCTGCTTCGCCCAGCGCTTCCACCCGGCGATGCGCTTCGCGGCTCCGGTCCGTCGGGAGCTGGGCACCCCCACCACGTTCAACTTCCTCGGCCCTCTCGCCAACCCGGCGGGCGCCAGCCGTCGCACCGTCGGCGTCTCCGACCCGGTGATGGCCGAACGGGTCGTGCGCACGTTGGCCAGCCTCGGCATCGAACGGGCGCTGGTGTTCTTCGGGCACGACGGCCTCGACGAGCTCACCGTCACCACGACGTCGACGGTCTACGAGCTCGAGGCCGGTGATGTGCGCATCTACGACGTCGACCCGGCCGACCTCGGCATCCCGCACGCCGAGATCGGCGCGCTCGCCGGTGGCGACGCCGCCGGCAACGCGCAGGCGGTGCACCAGGTGTTCGCCGGGGGCCCGGGGCCGATCCGCGACATCGTCACCCTGAACGCGGCGGCGGCGATGCTGGTGGGCGACGTCGTCCCCGATCTCGCGGCCGGGGTCGAGCTCGCCGGCGTGGTCATCGACGACGGTCGCGCCGCGTCCACCCTCGAGGCCTTCGTGCAGACGAGCGTCGCCGCACGTGACGCGGGGCTGGGCTGATGGCCAGAGCCCTCGAGTGCCCGGCGTGCGGTCACCGCCACCGCATCGAGACGGTCCCGTCGTCGTCCACGTTCCGCTGCGAGGAGTGCGGTCAGGTGCTCAAGGTCCCCACGGCCGTCAGCTCGCACCCGGACGCGCCTGCACCTCCGGCGCGCAGCAGCGCACCTCCGGCGCGGGCGGGCGACGCGGCGACGGCTGCGGGCGCGTCGGCCGCGGCAGTGACCGCGCCGCCGCCCCGACGCAGCCCGAACGTGCCCGCGAACGCGCCGGCCGACGACGCCACCCGTGACGGCTCGGTCCGCGCCGCGTCCGCGGTGTCGGCCACCGTCGCCGCCACCGCGGCAGCCGGCAACGGCGACCGCGACCGCACCGGTCGCAGGGATCGGCGCGGCGCGCCGGTCGCCGCGCCGCCGGCTCCCGTGGCCGCCTCCGCCACACGGACGAAGGTCCACTGGTACTGGCGCCTGCTCGCCTGGATCGTCGCCGTCCCGCTCGGGTTCGTGCTCACCGCGTGGCCCGCGTACGGGCTCGGGTTCATCAAGAAGGACGACCTCCTCGACATCTTCGTCGGCACCGGCGTCGGCCGCTACCTCCGCCTGGCCGTCGTCACCCTGGTGTGGGCCGTGGGCACCGCTCTGCTGGTCCAGCTGTTCGTCGAGGGCGGGCGGATGCGGGCCGACCGTCGGCGTCGCGCCCGCGCCGCCGCGGCATGAGCACCCGCTTCCGCTGCTCGGCGTGCGGGAACCTCACCCGCTTCGACGTCGTGGCCTCGCGCCGCACCCGCGCGTTCCACCACTTCAGCGTGGGGGGCGAGCTCACGGTGGAGGACGAGGAGATCCTCGACGAGACGATCGAAGCCGTCACCTGCCGGTGGTGCGGGGCCTCGGGCCCGTCGATCGAGCAGCTCGCGGTCGAGGCCTGACCCGATCCGCGGGGTCCCCGGAGGCCCCGAATGGATGTCACACCCCCGCGTCAGAGTGGTCGCATGTTGACCATCGACTGCTTCGAGTGCGTGATGCGGGCGACCACCGCCTGCGACGACTGCGTCGTGAGCTTCGTCGTCGGGCGTGAGCCCGGTGAGGCGCTCGTGATCGACGCCGACGAGGAACGCGCCGTGCGCATGTTCGCCGACGCCGGACTGGTGCCGCGGCTGCGTCATCTCGCGGGGTAGCGTCCTGCCGCGGGCCGACCGGCGGCCCCACGGCCGTATCCGGCTGGTCCGGCTGGGAGGGTGAGATGTACCTCGGGAGCGACGCCGCCAACTTCGCGCTGCTGCTCGCGCGGGTGTGGGTGGCGATCATGATCTTCGCCCACGGCTGGCGGCACGTGAAGGCGATCCAGTCGGGGCCGGGCATGGCCAACTGGTTCGAGAGCCTCGGCCTGAAGCCCGGGCACTTCCACGCCCTGATGGTCACCGGCACCGAGGTCACGATCCCGATCGCGCTGGCGCTCGGGTTCCTCACCCCCCTCTGCTACGGCGGCGTGTGCGCGCTGATGCTCGTCGCCATGCTCACCAACCACCTGAAGAACGGGTTCTTCCTGAGCAGCGCCAAGGAGGGCTACGAGTACGTGCTCTCGATCGCGGTGCTGTCGATCGCGCTGGGCACCCTCGGCCCGGGCAAGTGGTCGCTCGACCACGCCTTCGACTTCTCGTTCCCCTTCGATCCGAAGAAGGCGCTGATCATCACCGCGATCGTCGGCCTCGGCGGCACCGCGGCGTTCCTCGCCGCGTTCTGGCGGCCACCCAGGAAGGACGAGGCCACGGGCTAGGGCGACCGATCGAACCGGGGGACACGCATGGGTCGGGTGGCGCTCGATCAGGTGTCGAAGCGGTTCGACGACGTCGCCGCGGTCG
The DNA here is from genome assembly GCA_035763625.1 of Acidimicrobiia bacterium. Taxonomy (GTDB): domain Bacteria; phylum Actinomycetota; class Acidimicrobiia; order IMCC26256; family DASPTH01; genus DASUAS01. Next base: position 9,232 of record DASUAS010000038.1, on the reverse strand, counting down.
ACGACCTGACGCTCGAAGTCGCCGACGAGGAGTTCCTCGTCCTCCTCGGCCCTTCGGGCTGTGGCAAGTCGACCGCGCTGCGCATGATCGCGGGCCTCGAGGAGCCGACGTCGGGGACGATCACCATCGGTGAACGTGTGGTCAACGACGTCGAGGCCAAGGACCGCGACGTCGCGATGGTGTTCCAGAGCTACGCGCTCTATCCGCACATGACCGTGCGGAGGAACATCGAATTCCCGTTGCGCTCGCGCAAGGTGCCGTCGTCGGAGCGTGCCGCGCTGGTGCAGGAAGCGGCCGACAGCCTCGACCTCGGTGGTCTGCTCGACCGCAAGCCCGCGCAGCTGTCGGGTGGTCAGCGGCAGCGGGTGGCGCTCGCGCGCGCCATCGTGCGTCGCCCGCAGGCGTTCCTGATGGACGAGCCGCTGTCGAACCTCGACGCCAAGCTGCGCGTCCAGACCCGCGCCGAGTTGGTGGAGCTGCAGCGACGCCTCGCCGCGACGGTGGTGTACGTCACCCACGACCAGGTCGAGGCGATGACCATGGGCAACCGCATCGCGGTGCTCGACCACGGCGTGCTCCAGCAGATCGGTGCGCCGCAGGAGGTCTACGCCAAGCCGGCCAACCTCTTCGTGGCTCGATTCATCGGCAGCCCGCCCATGAACACGGTCACCGGTCGCATCGACCGCGTCGACGGCGCGCTGGTCGCGCAGCTCCCCGGCGGCCGCGTCCCGGTGCCGGCCGAGCTGGGCCGCGTCATCGAGGCCGCCGGCATCGACGAGGTGGTCATCGGGGTGCGCCCCGAGGACCTGCGCTTCACCGACGACGGCGGCATCCCCGCGTCGGTCAGCGTGGTGGAGTCGCTGGGGCACGAACGCCACGTGATCTGCCGTCTGGCCGACCAGCAGCTCGTGATCGTGCGCCAGGACGCGCACGAGCGCGCGCCGGCGGAGGAGAGCACGACGCACCTCGCGACCGACGCCGCCGCCCTGCACGTGTTCGAGACCGAGCACGGCACCCGGATCGGCTCCTGAGCATGGCCGCGCCTGGCGTCGCGCTCACCCCGGCCCGCCGACGTCTGCGACGACGCGAACGAGGGCTCGCGTACCTCCTGCTCGTCCCGTCGCTGCTGATCTTCGGCGTGTTCGTGTTCTGGCCGCTGGTGCACAACGTGTACCTCGGCTTCTACCGCAACCCGCCGTTCCCCGGGTTGCCGAGCACCTACGTGGGCTTCGACCAGTACAAGGACGTCCTCACCTCGCAGACGTTCTTCGACAGCGTGAAGACCACGTTCCTCTTCGCGATCCTCACCGTGCCCACGGGCATCGTGGCCGGGCTCGCCCTGGCGGTGCTCGCGCACCAGCAGCTCCGGGGGATCGGGATCTACCGCACCTTCTTCTCGTCGACGGTGGCGACGTCGGTGGCGGTGGCGGCGGTCATCTTCGGCACGCTGATGAACCCGTCGGTGGGCCTGCTGCCGTGGCTCGGGCTCACCACCAACCCCACGGTGCTGCAGAACCCCGACTGGGCGCTGATCGCGGTGGCGATCGTCACGGTGTGGCAGACGCTCGGGCTCACGTTCATCCTCATGGCCTCGGGCCTGCAGAGCGTCCCCGACGAGCTCTACGAAGCGGCGAAGGTCGACGGGGCGGGTACGTGGTCGCGCTTCTGGCACGTCACGCTGCCGATGATGTCGCCCACCATCTTCTTCGCCGTGATCATCGGCACGATCTTCGCGTTCCAGTCGTTCGGCCAGATCGACATCCTGACCCAGGGCGGCCCGCTGCGGAAGACCAACGTGCTCACCTACTTCATCTACGACACGTTGCAACGCCAGAGCGACCCCGGCCGCGCCGCGGTGCTCGCGGTGGCGCTGTTCTTCCTCACGCTGCTCCTCGCGTTGGCGCAGATCCGGTTGCTCGAACGGCGGGTGTCGTATGAACGATGACGCGCGCGCGCTGCATCGGCGCCGGGTGTGGAGCAAGGTCGGTCGCTACACGCTGCTCACCGTGCTCGCCGTCATCGTGCTGTTCCCGATCTACATCACGGTGGTGAACTCGCTGCTCCCGCCGGTCGACATCACCCACCAGCCACCCAAGCTGTTCCCCTCGCACCCGCAGTGGAGCTCCTACTCCGACGCGTGGAGCGCGGGCCACATGGGCACCTACCTCAAGAACAGCTTCATCGTGACGTTCGTCATCACCGTCGGGCAGGTGCTCACCGCCATCCTCGCCGGGTACGCGTTCGCGTTCCTGCGGTTCCCGTTCAAGCGGACGTTGTTCGTCGTGTTCCTCGCCACGCTGATGGTGCCGTTCGAGGTCACGATCGTCACCAACGTGAGCACGATCAGCGACCTGGGTTGGTACAACACCTACGCGGGGCTGGCGGTGCCGTTCCTCGCCACCGGGTTCGGCGCGTTCCTCATGCGCCAGGCGTTCCTCACCATGCCTGGGGAGCTGCGCGACGCGGCCGCGCTCGACGGCTACGGGCACTGGCGCTTCCTGTGGCGGGTGGCGGTCCCGCTGGCCCGGCCGGCGGTGGCCGCGCTCACCGTGTTCGCGTTCCTGGCCGCGTGGAACCAGTACCTCTGGCCGCTGCTCATCACCAAGGACGACAAGCTCCGCACCGTGCAGATCGGGCTCAAGCAGCTGCAGTCGGTCAGCATCGATCAGATCAACATCACGTTCGCAGGGGCGGTGATCGCCGTGATCCCCTTGGTGATCCTCCTCTTGTTCTTCCAGAAGCAGCTCGTGCGTGGGCTCACGGCCGGAGCGGTCAAGGGATGAGGTGAACGACCGGCTCGGTGGTTGACGCCACCGGTCCTCCGCCATCGGCCATGCTGTGCCGGCGCGCGGGGCGTGAGGAAGACGATGGGAGTGACGATGCGGTCGTTGCGGAGCTGGCGGGGTTGGAAGCGCTGGGCGGGAACCGGTCTCGCGGCGGCGGTCGTGGCGAGTGGCCTGGCCGCGGTGACGGCGGCACCGGCGGCGGTCGCGGCGAACAGCACCAAGTGCCCGCTGAGCGCGCTGAAGTCGGCGAAGAGCAAGCCCGTGCAGATCACCATGTGGCACTCGATGACCCGCGCCAACGAGGACACGCTCAAGGGGCTCGTCGACGCGTTCAACTCCTCGCAGAGCGACGTCAAGGTGAACCTCGTCAACCAGATCGACTACGTGCAGACCTTCGTCAAGTACAAGGCGGGCCTGAGCTCCGGTGACCTGCCCGACATCGTGCAGCTCCAAGAGACCGATCAGCAGCAGATGGTGGACACGGGGACGGTGCTGCCGGCGAGCGTGTGCGCCAAGGCCGACAAGTACAGCTTCTCCAACTTCCTGCCCCGCGTGATCTCCTACTTCACGATCCAGGGCACGCAGTACGCGATGCCGTTCAACACGTCGGGCCCCGTCCTCTACTTCAACAAGAAGGCGTTCACCGCAGCCGGGCTCGACCCCAGCTCGCCGCCGAAGACCCTCGACGACGTACGCGCCGCGGCCCAGAAGCTGAAGGACAACGGCGTCGCGGCGCCGCTCGGGCTCAAGACCGAGCCGGGGTTCTTCGAGCACTGGCGGGGGCTCGCCAACGCCCAGTACGTGAACAACAGCAATGGTCGCAAGGGGCGCGCGACCAAGTCGGTCTACGACGACGCCACCGGCCGCCAGATCTACACGTGGCTCTCGGGCATGGTGAAGGACGGCTTGGCGACGACCAACCCCGACCTCGGCACCGGCAGCTTCGACAACCTGCTCGGCATCCAGAGCGGCTCGCACGCCATGGCGTTCGACACCAGCGCCGCGCTCGGGACGATCAAGGCGGTGCTGACCGGCGCCAACGCCCCCGACGTCGAGCTCGGCGTGGCGCCCTTCCCGTCGCCGGGACCGAAGAAGGGTGGCGTGCTGGTGAGCGGCGGCGAGCTGTTCATGGTCAACAAGTCGTCGCCCGAGAAGCAGGCGGCGGCGTGGGAGTTCCTGAAGTTCCTCGACTCACCCGAGAACGACACCACGTGGGCCATCGGCACCGGCTACATGCCCATCCGCAAGGACGCGGCCGCCAGCAGCGCGATGCAGCAGTACTGGCAGGCCAACCCGGAGTTCAAGGTCGCCTACGACCAACTCGCCAACGGGCCGACGACGGTGGCGACGTCGGGCTCGGTGATCGGGAACTACACCGGTGTCCGTGACGCCATGCGTGAGGCGGAGAACACCATGTTCCTCAACGGCACCAGTCCGAAGGCGGCGCTGAAGAGCGCGGCGAGCAACGCCAACGGCGCGATGCAGGACTACAACTCGAGGCTCGGCGTCGGATAGCGGCGGGAGCGGGCTCCGCCCGTCCCGCCGCCTGAGACGGAGCGAGCGGAGGCGAGCGACGGGGGAAAGTCAGCCCCGCTCGTCGATCGGGACGTACGGACGCTTGGTGGGGCCGGTGTAGATCTGGCGCGGACGACCGATCTTGGTCTTCGGGCTCTCCATCATCTCCACCCAGTGGGCGATCCACCCGGGCAGGCGGCCCATCGCGAACAGGACCGGGAACATCTGGGTGGGGAAGCCCATCGCCCGGTAGATGAGACCGGAGTAGAAGTCGACGTTGGGGTAGAGCTTGCGCTCGACGAAGTAGTCGTCGCTCAGCGCGACCTCCTCCAGGCGCAGCGCCAGGTCGAGCTGCTCGTCCATCGAGCCGAGCTCCTCGATCACCCGGTGGCAGGCGTCCTTGAGGATGCGGGCGCGGGGGTCGTAGTTCTTGTAGACGCGGTGGCCGAAACCCGAGAGGCGGAACGCGTCGTCGGGGTCCTTGGCCATGCGCACGTACTTGTCGACGTCGCCGCCGTCGGCGGCGATGCGGTCGAGCATCTCGATGACGGCCTGGTTGGCGCCGCCGTGCAGCGGACCCCAGAGCGCGTTGATCCCCGCTGCGATCGACGCGAACAGGTTCGCTTCGCTCGAACCGACCAGACGCACGGTGCTGGTGGAGCAGTTCTGCTCGTGGTCGGCGTGGAGGATGAGGAGCTCCTTGAGCGTGACCACCGTGTTGTGGCTCACCTGGTAGCGCTCCGAGGGGACCGCGAACATCATCGTGAGGAAGTTCTCGATGAGGTCGAGCGAGTTGTCGGGGTAGAGGAACGGCTGGCCGATCGACTTCTTGTACGCGTATGCCGCGATCGTGGGCAGCTTGGCCATCAGCCGCAGGATCGACAGGTGCACCTGGTCGGGATCGTGGGGGTCGTTGCTGTCCTGGTAGAAGGTCGACAGCGCGCTCACCACCGACGACAGCGTGCCCATCGGGTGGGCGTCCTTCGGGAAGGCGTCGAAGAAGCGCTTGGCGTCCTCGTGCAGCAGCGTGTGCTTGCGGATCCCGAAGCGGAACTCGTCGAGCTGCGTGCGGTTGGGCAGCTCGCCGTAGATCAAGAGGTACGACGTCTCCAGGAACGACGGCACCGGGACCGAGACCAGGTCCTCGATCGGGATGCCCCGGTAGCGGAGGATGCCGGCTTCACCGTCGATGTAGGTGATCGCCGACTCGCACGAACCGGTGTTCACGAAGCCGTAGTCGAGGGTGACCGCGCCGGTCTGGGCTCGGAGCTTCGAGATGTCGATGCCCAGCTCGCCCTCGGTGCCCACGATCATGGGCAGTTCGGTCTCGTCGCTGCCGATGCGCAGTACGGCGGGGGCTTCGCTCATCGTGTGGCTCCTCCTGGTCCGCGTAGCAGCGTACCCGTCGGCGCGGAAGGCCCTTCCCGACGGTGGTGCTCGCCTACGGTGGCCCGGTGGCGGTGGCTGAACGCGACCTGACACCCGGGGTCTCGGGCCGGATCGCGCACCTGTTCCCGTGGACGGGGGTCGTCGCACCCTGGCTCGTCTCGCGGATCCTGTCGGTCGTCGTGCTGCTGGCAGCGGTGCACGACCCGGCGCGCGGCTCGCGCTTCGTGCAGGTCGCGACCCGTTGGGACGGCGCGTTCTACCTCGACATCGCCCGCAACGGCTACGGGCCGGTCGGCGTGCCGTTCCCGAAGTGGCCGTTCTTCCCGCTGTTGCCGGGCCTGATCCGCGCGCTGAGCGAGGTGGCCGACGACAAGGCCGCCATCTTCGTCGTCAACCAGGTGCTGTTCCTGGTCGCATTGGCGGGGGTGTACCGCCTGGCGTCTCGCCACGGCGGAACGACCGTGGCGCGGTTGGCGGTGTGGGCGCTGGCGCTCTTCCCGGCGTCGTTCGTGTTCTCGATGACGTACCCGTCGGCGATCTTCCTGGCTGCATCGGTGTGGGCGTTCGTGCTCGTGGAGGACCACCACGACCTGGCGGCCGGGCTGGTCGCGGTGGGAGCCGCGCTGGTCCGCCCGAACGGAGCCGTGCTCGCGGTCGCGCTGGTGGTGGCGGTCTGGTCGTCGTGGCGCCGGGCCGCGCTCGTTGCCGCGCCCTCGGTGGTCGCGGTCGCGGCTTGGTGCATCTGGTGCTGGGACCGCACCGGTGACCCCTTCGTGTTCCTCTCCACCAAGTCGCGTTGGCAGGAGATCACCTTCGTCGGGCTCTTCGAGGGGCACGTGAAGTGGTCGGTGCTGCCCCACGTGCTGCTCGCCGCCTTCGCGCTCGTCGTGCTCGTGGTGCAGCGCAAGCGCCTGCCCGCGTCGTGGCTGGTCTTCGGCGCGCTCTACCTGATCCCGTCGTTGCAGCTGGGCATGGTGGGTGTCGGCCGTTACGCCAACGAGTGCTTCGCGCCGTTCGTGGGGATCGGCCAGCTGCTCGAGCGCTGGTCGACCCGGGTGCGTGCCCTCTACTTCGTCGCGTCGGCCGTCGGCCTCGTGCTCTTCGCCGTCGTCGCCGCCCGCTACGACCTCGTCCCCTAGACCTGCTCCCACGTTTTGGCGTTGTTCGTGTGCCGTGACGGCACACCAGCAACGCCGAATGGGGGGTCGGGGGTCAGCCCATGAGGGCGCGCCACTGGTCGAGGGTGGGGATGCGCAGGACGTAGTTGCGGGCGCGGGTCTCGCCCATCGTGGCCGACGCCGCAGGGGAGTAGCGGTGGCCCGGGTAGAGGACGGTGGTGTCGGGGAGCGTGGCGAGACGTCGGGTCAGGCTCTCGTACATCGCGTCGGGATCCGAGCCCGGCAGGTCGGTCCGTCCGCACCCCTCGAGGAACAGCGTGTCGCCGGCGACCAGACGGCCGTCGACCACGAAGCACTGGCTGCCCGGCGTGTGCCCGGGCGTGTGCATGAGCTCGATCGGGATGCCGCCCGCGTGCACGACGTCGCCGCTGTCGTGCAGCGCGAGGTCGGAGTCGGAGACTCCGGTCGAGCGCTTCACCCACTCGGCCTCCGCTCGCTGGACGTGCACCGGCACGCCGCCGCCGTCGAGCGCGAGCAGCTCGCGGAGTCCCTCGATCGAGTATCCCATGATGTCGCCGCCGCAGTGGTCGGCGTGGTAGTGCGTGACGAGCGCGCCGGTGAGGCGCAACCCGTCGGCCGCGAGCAGGTCGACCAGCTCGCCGACGCCGTACGCGGGGTCGACCACCATCGCCTCGCCGGTCTCGCGGTCGCCGACCAGGTACACGAAGTTGACCATCTGGCGCGCCAGCGGGTCGTCGCGCGCGAAGTCGGCGCCCGAGAGGAGCTGCCGGAAGTAGAGGCGGTCGGCGGCCTCGTTCCCGCTCATTGGGCGCGCATGGACCCCATGGCGGCGACGAACGCACCCGGATCGTTGCTCTTGCCCACGACGATCGCATGCTGCGGGCCGCCGCCGGGGAACTCGTCGGGTGCGTACCACTCGAAGCCGTCGCCCTCGATGGCGTCGACCACCGACTGCGCGGCGTCGAGCGCAGGGACGAACGGTCCCTGGTACGCGGCGGGCTCGTTGCCGGGCTGGTCCCAGATCTCGGTGTCGATCGGGCCGGGCAGCACGAGCTTCACCTCGACGCCGGTGCCGTAGAGGTCGACGGCCATCCCCTCGGTCCATCCGCACAGCGCGAACTTGCTCGCGCAGTACGCAGCCTCGTTCGCGATCGGGACCCGTCCTCCGAGGCTCGACACGTTGACCACGCAGCCGCTGCCGCGCGAGAGCCAATCGGGGAGCAGGGCCAGCGACATCCGCACCGGAGCGTGGAAGTTCACGTCCATCACGTGCGCGACGTCGGCGGGGGTGAGCTTCGGCACCGGGATGCGGGCGGTGATGCCCGCGTTGTTGACGAGACAGTCGATCCGGCCCCACTCGCGCGCAGCCTGGTGCACGAGCTGCTCGGCGGCGTCCAGGTCGCCGAGGTCGACCGGCCACGCCCGCGACTCGGGCGCGTGCTCCCGGCACTCGGCGAGCACCTCCTCGAGCCGGTCGGCGCGCCGCGCCACCAGGCCGACGGCCGCGCCCCGCGCCGCCAGCAGCGGTCCCAGCGCGGCGCCGATGCCCGACGACGCACCCGTGACGATGATGTTCGCCCCCTCGATCTGCACGCCGCCGTCCTTCTCTCGTCGATCAGCCGTAGTCGCGCACGGTGGGTGTGTCGGGCGTGGTGGTGGCGGCCGTGCCCGCCACCTGCTGGTACGCCGGGGTGATCTGGATGTGCTTGGCCACGAAGACGGAGAAGCGCGGCTGACGCTGGGTGCCCGCGGCGGCCGACTCCTCTCGTGACGTCCGGATCATGGTCGCGACGTCCACCGTCTTCCAGTCGACCAGCTTGCTCCCCGCCCGGGTGGCGTAGACCTGGGTCTCGGGCGCAGGTACCGGGCGGGGGTCGACCGCGGGTCGGGGCTCCTGGCACACGTCGAACGACCGCAGTCCCTTCCAGCGTCGGAACACGTACGGCAGGAACACCTTCGAGACGTCGACGGTGCCCTGGAGGTAGGCGTCGATCGAGTAGTCGCCGGTGGGCTCGACGTAGATCGCGAGGTGCGTCCCCTTGGGATCGCGCTCCTCCGACGGGTTCACGAGCGCGGCCCGGGTCACGCGCAGCCCGAACGGCTTCACCTTCTTCGCGAAGATCGCGACGAGGTCCTTGCGCGCCGCGGGCGGCAGTGCGTGGTCGCGCGCGTCGGCCGACGCGACCGACGCGGTCGCCGCCGTCGGGACCATCGTCGCCGGTACTGCGAGCGCGGCGACGAGGAGGAGCCCGGCGGCGAGCCGCGTGGTGCGCATCGCGGTCAGGCGGTGACCGAGACCGGGGTGCCGAGCGGCAGCTGCTTGGCGAGCATGGTGATGGCGGCGTTGTCCATGCGGATGCACCCGTGGGTGAGGTTCTTCCCCAGCACCGACGCGTCGTCGTT
>DASUAS010000037.1:0-4741 GCA_035763625.1 Acidimicrobiia bacterium | reverse complement strand
GCCACACCAGCTCACCGCTGTCGTTGGTGACCCACTCCCCCTCGGCGTACTCGACGCCGCCGCCCGACTCCTCCTCCTGGAGCTGGGTCTCGCTCTTGATGTCGACGCGCCATCCCGTGAGGCGCGCCGCGAGGCGGGCGTTCTGGCCCTCCTTGCCGATCGCGAGCGACAGCTGGAAGTCGGGGACGATGACCTCGGCGGTGCCGGTGTCGGGGTGGATGCGCACCTCGCGCACGCGTGCGGGCGCGAGTGCCTTCATCACGAACTCCGACGGGTCGTCGCTGTAGGGGACGATGTCGACCTTCTCGCCGCGCAGCTCGTTGACGACCATGCGCACCCGCGACCCGCGCGCACCGACGCACGCGCCGACCGGGTCGACGTTGTTGTCGTTCGATGCGACGGCGAGCTTCGTGCGGTGACCGGGCTCGCGCGCGATGGCCTTGAGCTCGACGACGCCGTCGACGATCTCGGGCACCTCGAGCTCGAACAGGCGCTTCACCAGACCCGGGTGCGTGCGCGACACGACGATCTGGGGACCCTTGGCCGTCTTGCGCACCTCGACGATGTACGCCTTGAGCCGGCTGCCGTGGTCGTAGTGCTCGTTCTGCACCTGCTCGGCCTGCGGCAGCAACGCCTCGACCTTGCCCAGGTCGAGCAGCGTGTAGCGCGCGTCGGTCTGCTGGATGATGCCGGTGACGATGTCGCCCTCGCGGCCCGCGTACTCCTCGTACTTCATCTCGCGCTCCGCCTCACGGATGCGCTGGAAGATGACCTGCTTGGCGGTCTGCGCGGCGATGCGCCCGAAGTCGTCGGGCGTGTCGTCCCACTCGCGGGTGACGTTGCCGTCGTCGTCGAGCTCCTGGGCGATCACCTTGATCGCGCCGGTCTCCATGTCGATCTCGACCAGCGCCTCCTCCGCCGCGTCGGGCATCCGCTTGTAGGCGGTGAGCAGGGCGTTGGCCAACGCCTCGAGCATGATCTCGATGGAGATGCCCTTCTCGCGCTCGATGTTCTCGAGCGCCTCCATCATCTCTGAGTTCATCGCCGTACCGGCTCTCTCTTCTGTGCAGACTTGGACGTGGCGCGCTTGGGTTCGTTGCCCCACTCGAACACCGTGCGAGCCTGGGTGACGTCGCCGTGGGCGATGCGTTCGGTGGCGCCGTCGTCGAGCGCGAGCTCGAACCCGGAGTCGTCGGCGGCGGTGACGACGCCGCGCACTCGGCGCGCGCCGTGGTCGCCGGGACGGAGCTTCACCGAGACCGTCTCCCCCACCGCGCGGGCGAAGTGCGCGGGCGTGCGGAGCGGTCGCTCCAGACCCGGACTGCTCACCTCGAGCGCGTACGGACCCGCGATCACCGAGTCGAGCGGCGGTGTGTCGAGGAGCGGCGACACGGCCTGGGTGGCGTCGGCGATGGCGTCGAGGTCGACGCCGCCGTCGCGGTCGACCATGACCCGGAGGATGCGGGCGCGGCCGCTGCCGCTCAGCTCGACGTCGTAGAGGTCGAGGCCGAGCTCCGCCACCGCGGGTGCCAGCGATCGCACGATCGTGTCGACGTCGATCATCGGATGCACCCGCCTTTCAAGCTCTCGGGGTCCCTCGTGGCAAGAAAAAACGTGGGCTTGCGCCCACGTCTCCGTTGGACCGATGGGGACCGGTGGGTCTGGCTACCTACCGAACCCGACGAGCATACCCGATTCCACCGGCAATTTCCGTGGTGCAAACTCCGCGAAGGGGATCACACCGAGGGGCCGCGGGCCCGTCACACCGGCGCCGCCCTACCGGTCTCGAGCAGGTACTCCCGCCCCACCACCTTGACCGTCCCGTCGGCGATCAGCGGCGCCAGGGCCGGATTGGCCGAGAGCGTCGCCACCGCGGCCTTGACGTTGCCCTTGATCACGACGTCGAGCAGCTGGTCGGTCGGCGTCCCCGCGGCCACCGCCGCCTCGACCACCGGGATGATCGGCGCGACGACCGCAGGGAGATCGCCGGGCAGCTGCGCACCCTTCGTCACGACGTCGATCGCGGCCTTCGCTGCGCCGCACTGCTCGTGCCCGAGCACGACGATGACCACGCTGCCGAGCTGCGTGATGGAGTACTCCAGGCTGCCGGCGACCACGAGGTCGTCGGTGGTGTTGCCGGCGACCCGGACGACGAACAGGTTGCCCAGGCCCTCGTCGTAGACGACCTCAGGGGGGACCCGGGAGTCGGCACAGCCCAGGACCGCCGCGAACGGGGCCTGCCCCTCGGCGAGCGCGCTCCGGCGACGGTCGTCGCGGCGCGGGTGGCGGAGCTTCCCCTGCACGAACCGACGGTTGCCGGCCGCGAGGCGGACGAGGGCCTGGTCCGGGGTCATGGTCGGAGCCGGCGCTTCGGCAGCGAACGCCGGCTCGTCGAGGAGGGTGGGGACGACCGTCGCCCCGGCTGCGAGCGCGCCGAGTGACGCGCCCATCGCGCGCAGCGCGTCCCGCCGGCTCATCGCACCCATCGGATCCCTCCCTGCTCGACCCTGCCTGTCGGCACCGACGGCCAGTGATCGGCGCGTCGGTCGGGAGACGCTATTCCAGGTCGTCGGTGCGGGCGAGGACCTGCTGGCGGGCTTCCTCGACTTCGACCGCGCCGATGCGGTCGTGGAACTCGGCCAGGTGCGCGTGCACCTCGGCGTCGCTGCGGTTCGGGTACGCGGTGATGGCGCGCGCCCACCGGTCCTCTTCGTTCAACCGGGCCACGAGCTGCGCGACCGGCGCGGTGCGCAACTCGGGGTGCTCCTCGAAGAGGTACTCGAGTTGGCCGGCGAGGCGCGACACGGACGGGCCCGGGGCGGTGGGTTCGCTCACGGTGCCATGTTGCCTCGTGGGGCGGGACTCACATGGGGTTCTCGCTGCCTCCGGCGCCGGCGGGATCGGCCTCTTCCCCGCGCAGGTAGGCATCGGTCGCCTTCTGGTAGTCGTGGTACTTCCCGAGCAGGGCGCGGAAACGTTGCGAGTCCTCGTCGACGTCCGCCCAGCTGCGACGGTGGTGGTGCTCTGCGGTGTCGCTCATGCCCCAGTCCTACCCCCTTTGAGGTGGTGTGCAACCCTCAGACGCCGAAGATCTCCAGCAGCTCCATGGGCACGGGCGCGTCGAGCTGCTCGTAGGTGCACGACGACGGATCGCGGTCGGGCCGCCAGCGCTGGAAGCGCGCGGTGTGGCGGAAGCGGTCGCCCTGCAGGTGCTCGTACGCGACCTCGGCGACGAGCTCGATGCGCAGCGGCTCCCACGTGAGGTCCTTGCCCGCGTTCCACCGGCTCTGCGCACCGGGGCGCCGCTGGCCGGCCCGTGCCGCGGCGGTGTCGGCCTCCGCCCACTCCCGCCACGGATGGCCGTCGAGCGCGCCCTCGCGGTGGGGTTCGAGGTCGGCGAGCAGTTCGGTGCGCGCCGCAGTCGAGAAGCTGCTGGCCACGCCGACGTGGTGCAGCACCCCGGCGTCGTCGTAGAGACCGAGCAGCAGGGAACCGACACCGACACCGTCCTTGTGGAAGCGGAAGCCGCCGACCACGCAGTCGGCGGTGCGCAGGTGCTTCACCTTCAGCATCGTGCGCTTCCCCTCCTCGTACACGCCGTCGAGGGGCTTCGCGACCACCCCGTCGAGCCCGGCGCCCTCGAAGCGCTCGAACCACTCGGCTGCGGTGCCCCGATCATTGGTCGCGGGGGTGAGGAACACCGGAGCTTTCGCCTTCTCCAGCGCGGACTCGAGGCGCGCGCGACGTTCGCGGAAGGGGTGGTCGCGCAGGTCGGTCTCGCCGTCTGCGAGCAGGTCGAACGCGACGAACGCCGCCGGCGTCTCCTCCGCGAGCATCGCGACGCGCGACTGCGCGGGGTGGATGCGCAGCGAGAGGCGGTCGAAGTCGAGGCCGTGCTCGGTGGCGATCACCACCTCGCCGTCGACGACGCAACGTTCGGGCAGGTTGGCCCGTAGCGGCTCGAGCAGGTCGGGGAAGTAGCGGGTGAGCGGCTTCTCGTTGCGGCTGCCGATCTCCACGTCGTCGCCGTCGCGGAAGACGATGGCGCGGAAGCCGTCCCACTTCGGCTCGTAGAGCAGCTCGCCGAGCTTGCCCCCGCTCGACGGCAGCTCGCGCGCGAGCTTGGCGAGCATCGGCGACACCGGCGGCGCGATCGGATACATGTGACTAGTAGGAACGCGCGACGACGGCGACCAGGCCACGCTCGTCATCCGACTCCGGCAACGTGCCGTCGTCGCGGTGCAGGCAACGCACCGACACGCCGCTCTGCGCGAGCTCGGCCTCACCCTCGACGCCCACGGCGTCCCACGGGATGCGCGCCCAGCCGGTCGCGGCGGCGTCGCGCGCCTCGTCGAGCGTCTTCACGTCGACGGTGCGCGACTCCCGCAACGCCGTGGCCTCGTCGAGCAGCGCCCGCTGCTGGCGGTCCAGCTCCGCCGCGACCGCCGACGGCGCACCGTCGAGTCCGACGGCCGACTTGCGGTCCTCGCCTGCAGCGACGCGACGCACCATGGTCGCGACACCGTCCGCGAGGTCACGGGGTCCCACCTCGAGCCGCACCGGCACGCCCTTGAGCTCCCAGTCGGTGGCGCGCCGGCCCATCGACACATCGGCACGCGCGTCGAGATGCACCCGCACCCCGGCGGCGCTCAGCTCGGCGGCGAGCGCGCCGCAACGCGCGACGACGTCGCCCTCGTCGCGCACCGCGAGGACGACGACCTGGATGGGCGCGAGCCGCGGT
>DASUAS010000036.1:0-5356 GCA_035763625.1 Acidimicrobiia bacterium | reverse complement strand
CGTCTCGACGTGTTCGGCATCACGACCATCGATCTCGCGCAGCCGCGTACGTCGGTGATCGTGCTGCTCGTGATCTTCGGACTGATGACGTTGGGCGTCCACAACCTGCAGGCGTCGAGCTCCGGTCGCGCCGCGCTCGCGGTGCGCAGCTCGTCGGTGGCGGCACGGACGTCGGGCATCGCGCCGGCCAAGAGCGAGATCGCGCTGTTCGCGGTGTCGGGTGCCATCGCCGGGTTCGGCGGTGTGATGCTCGGCATGACCAACGGGTCGTTCACCAACACCAGCGCGACCCCGATCACCGGGCTCCTGTGGCTCGCGGTCGTGGTGACGTTCGGCATCCGCCGTCCCGGCGGTGCGCTGCTCGGTGGGCTCGCGGTCATGGCGACGACGCCGATCTTCACCTGGATCTCGGGCTGGAGCTTCATGCCCGGGTGGTTCAACGACCTGAGCGGTTCCACGTACTTCGCGTCGATCATGTTCGGACTCGGCGCGATCAACCTGGCGAAGAACCCCGACGGCCTGTTCGCGCTCGTGGGCAGCCAGCAGCTCGAACGCCGGCGGAAGAAGGAGCGCGCGGCCCGCGTCGCGGTCGCCGAGATCGACCTCCACCAGGCGGCCCACGTGCCCACCAATGGGTCGGGCCCCAGTGACGAGGCCGACCCGATGCACGTCCGGGCGGTGGTGGGCGACGTCTCGTCGGGGCACCTCGACCAGCCGGTTCCAACGGCCGACGCCGCGCTGGCGCTCGACGACGTCGTCGCCGGCTACGGCGACGTCGAGGTGCTGCACGGCGTGACCCTCCACCTCGCGAAGGGGAGCGTCGTCGCCCTGCTGGGCGCGAACGGCGCCGGGAAGTCGACCCTCTGCGGCGTGACCGCGGGTCTGCTCACGCCGTCGAGTGGGCGGGTGACGCTGGACGGCCGCGACGTGACCACGCTCGCGCCCTTCCAGCGCTCCCGGGCGGGCGTCATGCTCGCGCCCGAGGCGCGCGGCATCTTCCCCGGGCTGAGCGTGGAGGAGAACCTCGAGGTCCTGCTCCGCACGAAGGACGACCGGGCGCAGGCGTACGAGATCTTCCCGATCCTCGGCCAGCGGCTCAAGCAGCAGGCCGGGCTGCTGTCCGGTGGTGAGCAGCAGATGCTGAGCCTCGCTCCCGCGCTCGTCGATCCGCCCGCGGTGTTCGTCGCCGACGAGCCGACGCTCGGGCTGGCGCCGCTCGCGGCCGAGGAGATCATGACTGCCATCCGGCGCCTGCGCGACCTGGGTTCGACGATCCTCCTCGTGGAGGAGAAGGCGCACGAGGTGCTCGAGGTGGCGGACACGGTGGCGTTCATGGAACTGGGCCGGTTGGTGTGGATGGGCCCGTGCGACCAGCTCGACGAGGAACGGCTCGCGGGCACCTATCTGGGGATGGCGACATGACCTTGCGCGTCGTGCACTGGGGGACCGGCAACACGGGACGGCTCGCGCTGCGCGGCGTGATGCAGCATCCGGACCTCGAGCTGGTCGGGCTCTACGTGCACTCGCCCGACAAGGTCGGGAAGGACGCCGGCGAGCTGATCGGGCTCGACGCCACCGGCGTGGTCGCGACCAGCGACGTCGACGAGCTCCTCGCGCTCGACGCCGACTGCCTCTGCTACCTCGGCGACGGCATCGGCCCGCGGGCCGCCGGAGCCGTGGAAGAGATGAGCCGCTTCCTGCGGGCCGGGCGCAACGTCGTCTCGACCTCGCTCAACCAGCTGGTCAACCCGAAGACCGCGGCCGACGAGCTCCGGCTCCCGCTCGAGGAGGCGTGCCGGGCGGGCGGGACGTCGTTCTTCAACAACGGCGCCGATCCGGGTTTCGGCAGCGACCTGATCCCGCTCACGCTCCTCTCGCTGATGGACGACATCGACTCGGTGCGGATCCAGGAGATCGTGAACTACTCGCACTACGACCAGCCCTGGGTCATGCGCGAGCTGTTCGGATTCGGCCAACCCCTCGACTACCAGTCGCCGCTGTTCTCGAGCGGCGCGCTCACGGAGTACTGGGGTGGCGTCGTCACGATGATCGCCGACGCCCTCGGGCTCCAGCTCGACGAGATCCGCGAGGAGCACGAGTTCGCGGCCGTCGACGTCGACGTCGACGTGGGCATCGGGCGCATCGACGCGGGAAGTGTCGCGGCCATCCGCTTCGAGGTGCAGGGCATCGTCGGCGGCGAGCCCGTCGTCGTCGTCGAGCACGACACGCGCATCCACGACGACGCCGCGCCCGATTGGCCGCAGTGCCGCGGTGGCGACAATTGCTACCGCGTCCTCGTCCAGGGCCGACCGAAGCTCACGTGCGAGCTCGACATGGAGGACGAGCACGGCGGCGACGGCGGGCTCATCGCGTGCTCCATGCGCGTCGTGAACGCGATCCCGGCGGTGTGCGCGGCCCCGCCCGGACTGCTCTCGACGCTCGACCTGCCGCTGGTCTTCGGGCGCAACGTGCGCGCGTCGCTATCATCAAGTACTTGATTTGACTGTGTTGCTATGGGACCATCGCTCGACTCGAGCCGGTCACGGACGTCAGTGAGGCCTGCGGAGATGGGGAAAGTCCACGAGCTCGGTTACGTCGGGATCTCGTCGGGTGATCTCGACGCCTGGCGCGAGTACGCCACCAACGTGCTCGGCCATGAGGTGGCGTACGACAGCGACTCCGACAACCTGTTCCTCAAGATGGACGGGCACCACCACCGCCTGTCGGTCCACCCCGGCGACGCGGACGACGTCGCCTTCGTGGGATGGGAGGTCGGCAGCGCCGAGAACATGCAGGCGCTGGCGGCGCAGCTCGACGCGGCCGACGTCGAGGTGATCGCCGCGAAGCCCGAGCTCGCCGCCGACCGGCGTGTCGTCGACTTCGTGTCCTTCACCGATCCGCACAGCGGCATGCGGATGGAGCTGCACTACGGCCCCGAGGTCGCGTTCTGGCCGCCGTTCCATCCGCAACGGCCGATCACCGGCTTCAAGACCGCACACCAGGGGCTCGGGCACATCGTGACGTTCGTGCCCGACGCGATCGCCGCGGCCGAGTTCTACGAGCAGGTCCTGGGCTTCGGCGTGTCCGACTGGGTGCTGGTGCCGGGCATGGGCCGGCTCGGCGCCTTCATGCACTGCAACACGCGGCACCACTCGTTCGCGTTCTTCGTCAACCCGCAGCCGCGCAAGCTCATCCACCACGTGATGATGGAGCACACGTCGATCGACGACGTCGGCTCGGCCTACGACATCGCGCTCGAGCGTGGGCTCGTCACCGCGACGCTGGGTCGCCATCTGAACGACCACATGTTCTCCTTCTACTTCAAGAACCCGGGCGACTGGCACCTCGAGCTCGGATGGGGGGCGCGTGACATCGACCCGGACACCTGGCAGGTGGAGCACTACAGCGGGCTGCAGCCCGGTGGTGGCGAGTGGGGTCACAAGGGCCTGTTCGATGTCATGTAGCCGGCGCGCCCGCCGGTCGATCGACGCTGGACGAATGGAGACGACATGCTGACTGCTGCCGACGTCACCGGGTTGCTCGCGCTGCCGCCGAGCGCGCTCAAGTCCGAGGGCGAGCACCTCACCGACGAGGACTCGCTCGACCTCGACGAAGCGACGCGACTCGCCAAGCAGATGATCGACGACGGCGCCGCCGCCATCGGTCTGTGCGGCACCACGGGGGAGTGCGCCACCCTCCTGTGGGACGAGAAGGTCGCGCTCTACCGCGCCGTCATCGACGCGGTCGACGGTCGGGTGCCGGTCTGGTGCGGCACCACCGCCCTCGGTACGCGCGAGGTCGTCCGCCAGATGCGAGCGGCGAAGGACCTCGGCGCGGCCGCGGCGTTCGTCGGGCTGCCGCTGTGGCAGACGCCGACGATGGAGAACGCGGTCGGCTTCTTCGCCGATCTCGGCGAGGCGGTGCCCGACCTGCCGGTGATGGTGTACGCCAACCGCTTCTTCTTCAAGTTCGACTTCCCGGTCGAGTTCTGGGAGGGGATCGTGGCCAAGGCACCGACGGTCATCGCCACCAAGGTCGGCTTCCCGCTCACCCAGGAGCACCTCGACGCCGCCGGGAAGCAGGTCAACTTCATGACCGGCGAGGGCACCATCGGGATGCAGTACCGGATGGCGCCGGAGAGCGTCACCGCCGCGTGGGCGACGTCGGCGGCGATGGGACCGGAGCCGTGGGTCGCGTTCCTCGACGCGGTGAAGGCGGGCGACGACGCCACCGCGCAGCAGGTGCTCGCCGACATCGAGGGCGTCCCGCTGCCGATCCCCGACTTCGGCGACTTCGACAAGTACAACATCCAACTCGAGAAGGCCCGCATCAACGCGGCGGGCTACACGCACTGTGGCCCGCCCCGCGCGCCCTACCGCGACCTCCCGGCCGACTGGCTGGCGGGCGCGGAGCTGAACGGCAAGGCCTGGGCCGAGATGCGGGCGAAGTACGTCCACGCGGGCTGACGCCCCCGCCGATCGACCCCGGGAGGTCTGTGATGCCGGAAGAAGCGCACGAGAAGATCGTCGCCGAGATGGCGAAGGACATCGACCGCGAGGACCTGTCGTCGCTGGTGTTCGACCTGTCGAAGTACCAGGTGTACTCCGACGACAGCGCGACGGTCGCGTTCGCGTACATCAGCGGCCAGCTCGGGGTGGTGTTCTGGAACCTCGAGCCGGGACAGGAGAACGACTACCACATGCACCCCACGACCGAGCACCTGCACGTGGTCGTCGCCGGTGAGGTGGAGTACACGCTCGGGGATCTCGACCCGATCACGGTGAAGGCGGGACAGGCGGTGATGGTCCCGGAGCAGGTGCCGCACGGCATCCGCAACGTGGGCACCGTCAACGCGTCGTACTTCGCGGTCACCAGCCCCGGTGACTACCAGAAGGTGCTCGTCGACCGACCCGCGTGATGAGTGATCTCGCCGCCATCCGCGAGGTGCTGGCGCGCTACATGCGGGCCATGCGCCTGCACGACGTCGACCTCATGGACGATGTGTTCACCCCGGACGCGGTGATCGACTACACCGCCATCGGCGGCACCAAGACGTCGTGGGCGGAGACCAAGCCGTGGCTCCAGGGCATGATCGCGGTCGAGCACTTCATCCTCTTCGTGGGTGACGTGTACCCGACGTTCACCGACGACGGCCAGCGCGCGTCGGTCGAGAGCACGTGGCACGGCGTGTTCGTGGCCGCGCCCGACGCGACGCCGCTGCTCATCTACGGCACCTACGCCGATGAGCTCGTGCGCACACCCGACGGCTGGCGCATCCGCGCCCGCACCGACCAACCCGCGCTCCAGGTCGCCGCGGCGACCGCGCCGCAGCAGGCCTGACCGCGCCTACCCGAAT
>DASUAS010000035.1:0-10283 GCA_035763625.1 Acidimicrobiia bacterium | reverse complement strand
CCGTTCGCGACGGACGATCGCGACCAGCCTGCCCACCGCTTCGTCGAGCGGAGCGTTGGCGAAGTTGTCGATGCGAGCGTTGGCCTCGGTACCGGGCATGCCCGAATCGCGGTAGCCGAGCAGGTAGAGCTGGGCGTAGCCGATGGCATCGACGCTGGCGCGCAGCTCGGCCATGCGCACCGCCGCGAGATCGGCGCGCACCTCCGACGTGTCGGCGGCGGGGTTGAGGATGTCGCCCTCCTCGCCGCCGGTGCAGCACACCAACGCGGCGCGGATGCCCTCGGCGGCGTACCGGGCGACCGTGCCCGCGCCCTTCGAAGCCTCGTCGTCGGGGTGGGCGTGCACCGACACGAGGCCGAGCGGGTGGCCGCCGACATCGCGAGGGACGGTGTCGAGGGGGCGCGTCATCACGACGACGCTACCCGCGGGCGCGCGCGCCTCCCCTGCCTGCACTGCCTCACCGCGGTCTCGGCACGCAGGCCCACCGGTACCCTGCTCGCCATGCTCCGGCGCCTGCTCGCGTGCGTCGTCGCGCTGGCGTCGGTGCTGGGCGGGCTCGGCGGGCTCGGCGAGCTCGGCGGGCTCGGCGCCCTCGGAGTGCACGCCGCGCACGCGACGACCACCTCCACCTCCACGTCCACCTCCACCTCCACCTCCACCTCCACCTCCACGTCCACGTCCACGTCCACGTCCACGTCCACGACCACGACGACCACCTCGGGCACGGGGCTCTCGTCGTGGCACCGGTGCGGCAAGCTCGAGTGCGCGACGCTCACGGTTCCGGTCGACTACACCCGGCCCGACGGCGAGCAGGTGCCGATCGCGGTGGCCCGCGTGCGCGCCTCGCAGCCCGACCGGCGCCTGGGCTCGCTCGTCTTCAACTTCGGGGGTCCCGGCGACGCCGGCACCCAGACGCTCGCCGACTACGCCGGGCAGATCCCGGCATCGGTCCGCGCCCGCTACGACCTCGTGAGCTTCGACCCCCGTGGCACCGGCAAGTCGCGTCCGGTCGAGTGCGTCGACGACGCGACCGCGGACAGCCTCAACGCGGTCGATCCCACGCCCAACTCCGACGCCGACCTCCGGGCGTTCTACGACGGCACCAACGAACCGGTCGACGTGATCGCACGCTGCGTCGCGAAGAACGGCGACTGGCTCGCGCAGATCGGAAGCCGCAACGTCGCGCGCGACCTCGATCGGCTGCGGGCCGCGCTCGGCGACGACCGGCTCTCGTTCCTCGGCTACTCGTACGGCACCGTGATCGGCGCGGTGTACGCGCAGATGTTCCCCGACCGCGTCGGCCGCATGGTGCTCGACTCACCGGTCGACCTGTCGGCCGACGCGCTCGAAGAGCTGCGCGGCAATTCGCAGGGTTTCGAGCGGGCGCTCGACGACTTCCTTGCCGACTGCGCCGAGAACCGCAAATGCTCGTTCCACAGCGGCGGCGATCCGAGGGCCGCGCTGGTCGCGCTCCAGCAGCGGTTCGAGCAGGGGCTGGCGCTGCCGACGACCGATCAGGCGACCGGCAAGCCGTCGGCGCGCACGGCCGGCGTCGCCGCCTTCTACACCGCGCTCATCTCCGCGCTCTACGACCGCCACTACGGCTGGCCCGAGCTGGCCGACGCCTTGAACGACGCCCGCAAGGGTGACGGGAGCTACCTCCTCGCGCTGGCCGATCTGTACGACGGTCGCCGCAACGACGGCAGCTACGACAACATCGACGAGGTCATCGGCGTGATCCTGTGCGACGACCGGGAGGACGCAGTGCCGTCGTTCGAGCAGTACCAGGCCGAGTACGACCACGAGGTGGCCGAGTTCCCGCTCCTCGGCAAGCTGGTGGGGAGCACGCTCCTCGGGTGTGATCCTCGGCTCCCGCGTCCGCCGGTCACCGAGCAGCTGGGCGACGTCCGCGCCACCGGCACCGCACCGATCCTGGTGGTGGGGACGACCCGTGACCCGGCCACACCCTTCACCGGCGCCCAGGACCTCGTCACCCGCCTGGCTGGGTCGAGGCTGCTCACGTTCGAGAGCACCGAGCACACCGCGTACACCAAGAACGCATGCATCGACCGCGCCGTCGACGAGTACCTGCTGCGCGCGACGTTGCCCGCCGAGGGCACCGTCTGCAAGGCCTGACCCGACCGGACGTCACACCGACCGCAGCACGTCCTTCCAGGGGACGTCGCGCGACGAGTCGGGTTCCTTCGGGAGGCCCAGCACGCGCTCGCCGAGGATGTTGCGCATGATCGACGACGTGCCGCCCTCGATGGTGTTGGCCTGCGAGCGGAGGAACCCCCGCGCCACGGTGCGCGGGTCGTCGGTGCCGCCGCCCGCACCGGCGACGAAGCTCAACGTCGACTCACCGCTCAGCCCCTCGCCTTCCCACGCGATGCCGCTGACGCCCTCGAGGTCGACCGCGAGCTTCTGCAGCCGCTGGTTGAACTCCGCGCTCTGCAGCTTGGTGATCGAACCTTCGGGTCCAGGCTCCGCGCCGATCCGTCGACGGTCGGCGGCGCGCTGGTTGTTGAGCGCGATCACGCGATGGTCGATCCACGCGGCGACGAGTCGTTGCCGGAGGCGGGGGTCGCGCATCGGCGCGCTCCGGTCGACGACGCGCTGCACGGGACTGCCGCCGATGGTGTCGCCGCTCACCGATCCCGGTCCCGACAAGGAGACGCGCTCGTTCATCAGCGTGGTGATGGCCACGCGCCACCCCTCGCCCACCGGACCGAGGCGCCACTCGTCGGGCACCCGCGCGTTCGCGAAGAAGACCTCGTTGAACTCGGCGTCCCCGGTGATCTGGCGCAACGGGCGCACCTCCACGCCCGGCTGGTGCATGTCGATCACGAAGTAGCTCAGCCCCTTGTGCTTGGGCTGGTCGGGATCGGTGCGCGCCAGCAGCATCCCGTAGCGCGCCAGGTGCGCGAGCGACGTCCACACCTTCTGCCCGTTGACGACCCACTCGTCGCCGTCGCGCTCGGCGCGTGTCGCCAAGCCGGCGACGTCGGACCCGGCGCCGGGCTCGCTGAAGAGCTGGCACCAGATCTCCTCGTTGGTGGCGATGCCGCGCAGGAACTGCTGCTTGAGGTCCTCGCTCCCCCACGCGATGACGGTGGGTCCACCCATGCCGATCCCGATGATGTTCCCCGGCCGAGGCACGCGGTAGTGGTTCAGCACCTCGTTGACCGCGCGCGCCTGGCCCGGCGCGAGCGACAGCCCGGCGCCGTACTCGGCCGGCCAGGTGGGAGTGGCGAAGCCGGAATCGCCGAACGCGCTGCACCAGGCCGCGTAGTCGATCCCGGCGCGCAGCGTGGCCATCCGGTCGGCGTCGCCGGCGTCGATCGCTTCCATCCAGCCACTCGGCAGATGCTCGGTCAACCACCCGCACGTCCGGTCGCGCAGCTCGTCCGCGCTGAGCGCACTGAGATCGCTCGACATCGCGTACCTCCACTCCCCTCGATGAGGCCGAGCGTATGCTCCGCGCCGTGATCCGTGCGTGGCGCTACGTCGCCGGCCGTGAGGGCCGCGAGGAGGTCCCGCCCGACCAGCTGCATCCGCGGCGCGACGCCGAGAAGACCGTCGTCTGGATCGACGCCGAAGGACCGGAGGACAAGGATCGGCTGCAAGCCTTGAAGTCGCAGCTCGGCATGGGCGCCACGGTGGTCGACGCGATCCTCAACCCGCGCGAGCGCACGAAGCTGATGCGCTACGGCGACTACTTCCACGTGGCGGTGCACGACTGCGAGTGCTCGCAGGGCATCGTCACCAGCCGCGAGATCGACATCGTCACCGGCCCCGGCTGGCTGCTCACCGTGCGCCACCCCGACGACCACGGGTCGCAGGTCGACCTCGACGAGGTGGCGCGCCGCTTCGAGCTGCAGCGCGCCGAGCACAGCGCCACCGAGCAGGGCTTCCTGCTCTGGGCGATCTTCGACGTGCTCGTCGACGGCTACTTCGACGTCACCGACATGGTCGACGAGCGACTCGACCAGATCGAGGAGCTCGTGTTCCCCGACAACCCCGATCAAGCGGGCGCGCTCAGGGTCCCGCGCGCGATCTTCGCCGTGCGCAGCGACCTCACCATCGTGCGGCGTGCCGCCGCGCCGCTGCGCGAGGTCGTCAACGCGATCATCCGGAAGGAGATCGAGTTCATCGGCGACGAGGCGATCGTGCACTTCCACGACGTGTACGACCGCGTGCTGCGCGTCGGCGACCTCGTCGAGGGTCAGCGCGACCTGCTGACCGGCTTGCTCGAGGCGAACCTGGCGGTGACGTCGAACCAGTTGAACCAGGTGATGAAGAAGATGACGTCGTGGGGCGCCATCCTCATCGTCGCCACGCTCATCGCCGGCATCTACGGGATGAACTTCCGCCACATGCCGGAGCTGCACTGGCAGTACGGCTACGCCATGGCCCTCGGGCTCATGGCGGTGTCGACGTTCGTGCTCTGGCGGCTGTTCAAGCGGAGGGGGTGGCTCTGACGAGGTGCTCGTCGTCGGTGCCGTCGCGATCGACGACGTCACCGAAGTTGCGGCGACTGCCGATCACCTGGCTGAACCGCCAGCCCACCTCGAGCAGCACGATCGAGATGCCGGCGATGATCGCACCCTCGCCGAGCACGTCGGCCGGTGGTAGCTGCACCGCGTAGAAGTCGCGCAGACCGGGGATCACGAGGATCAGCGCCACTGACACGACCATCGCGGCCACCAGGATCGTCTTCCACCAATTGAAGGGACGCGCCTGCAGCACGAGCACCCAGAGCGCGACCGCGATCAAGACCAGCGCCGACGCCGTGCGCACCTCGCGCGTCGGCAGGTCGTGGCCATAGCGCGCGATGCCGTACATCACGAGCGCGGCCGCCGCCGCGATGGTCCCCGCCGGGATGCAGAACCGCAGCACTCTGACGATGAAGCCGGGGATGTAGCGACGCGAATTGGGCGCGAGCGCGAGGAAGAAGCCGGGGATGCCGATGGTGAACGTGCTCACGATCGTGAGGTGCCGCGGCAGATAGGGGTATGGCCAGCTCGCGATCACCACCACGATGGCGAGGAGGGCCGCGTAGACGGTCTTGGTGACGAACAGGTTCGCCGAGCGCTCGATGTTCGCCATCACCCGCCGGCCCTCGGCCACGACGCCGGGCAGGGTCGAGAACTCGCCCTTGAGCAGCACCAGCTGGGCGACGGCCCGGGTCGCGGCGGCGCCGGAACCCATGGCCACGCCGATGTCGGCATCCTTCAACGCGAGCGCGTCGTTCACCCCGTCGCCGGTCATGGCAACGACGTGGCCCTTGGACTGGAGCGCGCCGACCATGGCGCGCTTCTGCTGGGGCGTGACCCGGCCGAACACCCGGTGCTCCTCGAGCACGTCGGCGAGCGCAGCGGGGTCTTCGGGCAGCTCGCGGGCATCGAAGCCGCCGCTGGGATCGTCGAGCCCCACGCGCTTCGCCACCGCGGCCACCGTGCGCGGGTTGTCGCCCGAGATCACGCGCAGCTCGACGCCCTGGGCGGCGAAGTAGGCGAGGGTGTCGGCCGCGTCGGGGCGCACCTTCTCCGCGAACATCACCAGCGCCACCGCGGTGAGGTCACCGAGCAGCGTCTCCCCCGTCAGCGGCGAATCGCTGCGCGCCAGCACCAGCGTGCGCCGCCCGCTCGACGCCAGCTCGTCGGCACGCGCCCGCACCGGCGAGCGGTTGTCGGTGATCACCATCTCCGGCGCGCCCATCACCCACGACCCGTGATCCTCGAAGCTCGCCGCGCTCCACTTCCGGGCCGACGAGAACGGGACCGCATCGGTGCGCGTCCACCCCGGCGACGAGAAGCGGCCGGCGAGCGCGACCGCGGTGGCGTTGCGGTTCGGATCGTCGGCGAGCGCGCCGAGCGCCTCGCTCGCCCGGTCTTCGTCACCGGCTCCTCCGTCGTCGGCGTCGAGGGCTTCGAGCTCGTCGAACACGATCTCGCCCTCGGTGAGCGTGCCGGTCTTGTCGAGGCACACCACGTCGACCCGCGCCAGGCCCTCGACCGCGGGCAGCTCCTGCACCAGCACCTCACGGCGAGCGAGCGTCAGTGCCGCGACCATGAACGCGATGCTGGTGAGGAGCACGAGGCCCTCGGGCACCATCGCGACGACTCCGGCCACCGTGGAGCGCAGCGCGGTGTTCAGCCCGTGGTCCTCCAGCTGGCTCCACAGCAGTGCCGCCGTCACCGGGATCAGCACCCAGGTGATGATCCGGAGGATGGTGTTGATCCCCTCCATCAGCTCCGAGCGGGTGAGCTGGAAGCGGCGCGCCTCGGTCGCCAGCTTCGCCGCGTACGACTCCGGCCCGACCTTGGTCGCCTGGAACCGCCCCGAACCGGCCACGACGAAGCTGCCCGACATCATCTCGTCGCCCTCGGCCTTGTTGACGGGGTCGCTCTCGCCGGTGAGCAGCGACTCGTCGACCTCGAGCCCCTCGGCGGTGCACACCACGCCGTCGCACGGGATCTGGTCACCGGCCCGCACGTCGACCAGGTCGTCGAGCACCACCGCGGGCGTGGCGACCTCTTCGACCTCCCCGTCGCGCACGACGCGCGCCGCGACCGCGTTGGCGACCGCGAGCTGGTCGAGCTTCCGCTTGGCCCGCACCTCCTGGAAGATCCCGATCCCGGAGTTCGCGATCAGGATGAGCCCGAACGTCGCGTCCTGGATCGGGCCGATCACCAGGATCACCGCCAGGGCGACGCCGAGGATCGCGTTGAAGCGGGTGAAGACGTTGGCACGGACGATCTCCGACAGCTTGCGGCTCGTCCGTTCGCCGGTGTCGTTGGTCTGCCCGCGCGCCACACGCTCCTGCACCTCGGCCGCGGTGAGGCCGGTCGGTGCGGTGGTCACGTCCACCACGGTGACGCTACCTCTCGCCGCCGCTCACCTCCGCTCACTCGGTCCCCACGGGGCGAACCGGCACAGCCGGCCTTCGCCCCGGCCGCCGCCGCTCACCTCCGCTCGCTCCGTCTGCGCGCGAATCCGGCGAAGGCGGCCTTCGCCCGGTCAGCGGTCGACGCGCACCAGCGCGATCTCACCGGTGGCGTCGTCCTCGAGCACGCGGTAGCCGCCCAGCTCGGCGAGGCGCGAGCGACCCTCCTCGGGACCCGAAGCGATCAGCTCGTCGCCGGCCTCGAGCTCGACCGGGCCGCGCGGCCGGTACACGTAACGACCGGCGCGCCGGATGGCGAGCAGGTAGTAACCGGTCTCGAGCTCGAGGTCGGCGGCGGCGAGCGTGCGACCGTCGAGGAACGAGCCCGGCGAGATGGGGACCCGCACGATCACCTCGTCGGTGTCACCGAACGCCATCGCGAGCACCGGGTGCATCTCCTCGTCCTCCTCGACCAACCACACCATCTGCTGTGCGGCGTCGCCGAACTCCTCGGCCGCGGCACCCAGGTGCAACAACCCCCGGAGGGGTGACGGCTCGACCTGCTCCGACGCGCTGCGCAGCACCCACACCTCGAGCCGCTCGCGCATCTCCTCGAGACGATCCCCGAGGTGGCTCACCTCGGCGGCGAGGCCCTGGTCGTTGAACAGCAGCGCCGAGTACGCGAGGCCGATCGCGACCTCGGACACGTTCTTCATCTCGACGAGCACGTCGACGGCGCGATCGAGGTCGGTGGGGATGGCGGGGTCGCCGTCGGTGCCGGGCGGTCGCCACTCCGGTGCACCCGCGAGCACGCGCAACTCGCCGATGCCGCCCGGAGCACCGCGCAGGATGAGCACGTCCTCGGGCAGGAGCACCTCGTCGCCGTCGGGATCGATCACCCACTCCTTGCCGCGACGGATGGCGACGACGCGCATCCCGACCTCGGTGGGGAGCGACACGTCCGCGAGCGACCGGCGCGCGAGCTGTGCGTCGGGGCGCACGCGCACGCGGTGCGACACCTCCTCGGCGGCGGCGAGGTCGGCGACGAGCGCGGCCGGGATGCCCAGGCGGTGGGTGACGATGCGGGCGATGTCGACCGCGGCGTTGCCCATCCGCTCGATGGCGCCGAGCACGTGCAGCACGCTCGACATCTCTTCCGCGTCACGCGGTGAGCGGGCGGCGAGCACGCACACCTCGCGCATGGCGTGGGCGAGGTCGGAGAGGAGCTCGTCGAGCTCGTGCACCTCGTCGGCCATGCCCGAATCGCCGAAGAACAGCGCGGCATACGCCAGGTCGACCATGAGCTCGGAGGTGTCCTTGGCCTCCGAGAGCATGGCCTTCAGATTCCGGGGTTGGTCGTCTTGTCCCACAGGGATTCCGAGGATAACCGCGTCGACGGCACGTCCGATCAGATGCCCGAGCGGGTGCCGGAGCAGATGCGCGCGCGCCCGGATGCGCGCGAGAGTCGACGCATGACCGACTCCACTTCGGCGTCCCGCCGGCTCCTCCTGACCCTCCCCGCCTTCTCCGTGGCGCCCGCCGCCGAGGCCGACCGCCGCGGCGCGGGCGTCATCGTCGTCCACGAGGGGAACGGGATGTCCGCCCAGCTGCTGCGCTTCGGCGAGCGCCTGGCCGACCAGGGCTACCGGGTCATCGCCCCCGACTTCTTCGCCCGCTCCCACGCCGTCGACCCCAACGACTTCGGCGCCCTCATCGGCTCGATCACCCCCGAGAACCTGAAGGCCGACTTCGCGGCCGCAGCCGAGTCGCTCCGCGCCGCCGGCGCCACGTCGGTCGGCGTCACCGGGTTCTGCATGGGCGGATGGTTCACCTACCGGGCCGCGTTGTGGGCCGACGACCTCGGAGTGTCGGCGGCGGTGGCGTTCTACGGCGGCGGCATCGCGCGCGAGCTCGGCGAGCCGGCGTGCCCGACGCTCATGTTCTTCGGCGGCAACGACCCGTACGTCCCCATGAGCGACATCGAGAAGGTCCAGCAGCACCACGGCGACGCCGTCGTCGTCTACCCGGGCGCCGACCACGGCTTCATGCGCGACGGCTCGGAGAGCTACGACCCCGACTCGGCCGCCGACGCGTGGTCGCGCATGCTCGAGTTCTTCGCCACCAACTTGAGCTGAAGCACGTCCTGATCAGGTCAGGCCGAGGGCGACGATCACCAGGATGAGGGCGACGGCCCCGAGCAGGTCGAGGCTCGAGGTCACGATCGGGATCCCGTGGTTGTCGGGATCGAGCCCCAGGCGGTGCGCGGCGACCGCGCCGTAGAAGCCCACGAGCACGGCGAACGTCGTCGCGATGACGCCCGCGATCATCGAGACCGCGATCATCTCGAGGCTCCCCGGCGACTTGAGCCCGGCCACGAGCGCGGCGATGTCGGCCGAGACCCCGAGCAGCAGGAACACCGGCACCGCGTACAGGTAGACGAGGAGGAAGTCCTCCCCGATCGACCGCAGGCTCCCGCGACCCGGCACGAGGGTGCCGAGGTGGAGCTTGGTCGCGACCCGCGCCGAGAGGATGCTGCCCAACGCGCCGGAGTCCTCGAGGAACGGGGGCACGAGCACGAGCAGCGCGGGGTAGACGAGGAACGACTCGAAGCGCTTCTCGATCGTGAGACCCGCGATCACGTCGATGGTGCCGGCGAGGACGAGCACGGGCAGCGACTCGCGGGCGATGCGTCGCAGGATCGGGTACCGGGACCGGATGCTGGCGATCAACGCGACGATCGCGACGGCGGCGCAGAGCACCGCCACGATGCTCGTGAGCCACGCGATGCCCACCAGGTAGGTGGCGAGGAAGAGCGCCGGGAGGGTCACCATGTCGCCCGCGGCGGTGACGATGGGTGCGCTGACGTTGTCGAGGTCCCAGTTGCGGCGGACGCCGAGCTGAGCGACGACGACGGTGATCGCCATGACCACCAGCGACGACAGGAACCCGCCGATCACCGAGATCACCACGAAGTCGACGACCGAGATGGTGTGCTCGAGCCCGAACGCCACCGAGATCGCCTTGGCCAGGAACGCCAGCACGAGCGACACCGACAGCGACATCGACAACGCGGCGGCGAGGTTCTGGCCGACGAGGGTGTCGCGCCGGCCCGACATGCGGAACGTACCGGTGTGCACCGCGGTCCCCAGCCGGCTGCCGAGCGCGCCGAACACGTTGCCGCGCATGCCGATGGCGGCGGGGACGAGGACGAGGAGGCCGGGGAGCGATTCGAGGGTGCCGGTGATGGAACCGAGGGTCAGCCCGGCGACGAGGTCACCCCCGGAGCTGAGCAGAAGCGCGTAGAAGCCCGCTCGGACCCCGGCGGCGTCCGAGCGCAGCAGCGCGCGAAAGCGCGTCAGAACCGCTCGCCACGACTGCAACATGGGTACTCGGA
>DASUAS010000034.1:0-4186 GCA_035763625.1 Acidimicrobiia bacterium | reverse complement strand
GACGTCGTCGAGCTCGGGGACCCCCGCGAGCAGGGCGCGCACCACGTGGTCCGCGCGCGAGCTGCCGTTGCACCCGGAGCGCGCGCTCGGATCGGCGAGGCTCACGCGCGCGATCCCGGCGTCGACGCCGAGGAGCGCACCGCCGACCGGGGTGGACCCGCCCAGCTCGGTGAGTGCCCCGTGCAGCGCGGTCTCGACCTGGCTGACCAGGTCGCCCGGGTGCAGGTCGTGCAGGACCAGGATCGGGCCGACCCGCGGGTCGCCCGCGGCCGCGTCGACGGCCGCGTCACCGCCTGCGTCATGCAGGCGTTCGACGAGTGTCGCCAGCGCGGTCGTGTGCAGCTCCACCGCGACCGCGAGCAGCGCTTCGCCGGCGTCGCGCGCGTCCGGCGAGATCACCCCCAGCTCGTCGAGGCGGGCGTCGACCCGCGCCTCCAGATCGGAACGTGGGAGATCCAGCGGTGGTGGTTCCCCCGTGTGCATCAGTGCGCGCCACCGAACGCGGTCGGGGTGTGCACCCGTTCGAGCTCCGTGCCGTCGCCGAGGTACATGTGCACGCCGCACGGGAGGCAGGGGTCGAAGCTGCGCACCGCCCGCATGATGTCGATGCCCTTGAAGCGCTCGGGCGGGTTCTCCTCGAAGATCGGGGTGTTCTGCACCGCGTCCTCGTAGGGACCCGGGGTGCCGTAGACGTCGCGCACGCTCCCGTTCCACGGCGTCGGCGGATACGGGTGGTAGTTGGCGATCTTGCCGTCGCGGATCACCATGTGGTGGGAGAGCACGCCGCGCACGGCCTCGGTGAACCCCACCGCGATCGCCTCGTCGGGCACGCGGAACGGCTCCCAGGTCTGCGTGCGTCCGGCCCGCACCTCGGCCAACGCCTGCTCGACGAAGTGGAGCGCGCAGGCGGCCGCGTACGCCTGGAAGTAGGTGCGGGCGCGGTTGCGTTCGATGGCGTTGCTCCACTGGGGGATCTTCCACTCGAACGTCGTCTCGGGCTTGCTCATCGTGCGGGGCAGCGTGATCACGACGCTGCTGCCGGTGGCGCGCACGTACCCGATGTCGACCAGCCCCGCGAGCGCGGTGCTCCACAAACGCGCCAGCGGCCCGCCCCCGGTGTCGAGCGCGAGGTGGTCGGTGCCGTCGAACCAGCGTGGCGACATCGTCCAGCTGTACTTGTCGGCGAAGTCGCGCTTCTGCGGCTTCGGGAGCGTGTGCTGGTTCCACGGATGGCGCGCGTCGACCGGGTTGCCGAGCGGGTCGCGCGTGACGAACATCTCCTGGCCGGCCCAGTCGTCGTAGAACGACGAGCCGAGCAGGATGCGCATCCCGAGGTTGATGTCGACGAGATCGGTCGTGACGAGCTGCCCATCGACGACGATGCCGGGGGTGACGAACATCTTCCGACCCCAGTTGCTCATGTGCTCGTACCGGAAGTCGCAGTGCTCCGGGTCCTGGAAGGCGCCCCAGCACCCGAGCAGCACCCGACGCTGTCCGACGCGTTCGTATCCCGGGAGGGCCTCGTAGAAGAAGTCGAAGAGGTCGTCGTGCATGGGGACGACCCGCTTCATGAACTCGACGTAGCGCATGAGCCGCGTCAGGTAGTCGGTGAACACCTGCAGCGTGCCCGACGCGCCGATGCCGCCCGGGTAGAGGGTCGACGGGTGCACGTGCCGGCCTTCCATGAGGCAGAACATCTCGCGCGTGGTCCGGCTGACCTGCAGTGCCTCGCGGTAGAACTCGCCTTCGAGCGGGTTCAACGACCGCATGATGTCGCCGATCGTGCGGTACCCGTGCTCGCCGGCGTGCGGTGCCTCGGTGTGGTTCGCGCGTTCGAGCACCCCGGGGTTGGTCTCCCCGACCATCTTCTCGCAGTAGTCGACGCCGACCAGGTTCTCCTGGAAGATGTTGTGGTCGAACATGTACTCGGCGGCCTCGCCGAGGTTGATCATCCACTCGCCGAGATGGGGTGGTTGCACTCCGTACGCCATGTTCTGCGCGTACACCGAGCACGTCGCGTGGTTGTCGCCGCAGATCCCACAGATGCGACTGGTGATGAAGTGCGCGTCGCGCGGGTCCTTGCCCTTCATGAAGATGCTGTAGCCGCGGAACACCGACGACGTGCTGTGGCACTGCACGACCTCGTGGTTCGCGAAGTCGACCGTCGCGTAGATCCCGAGGCTCCCGACGATCCGGGTGATCGGATCCCAGGACATCTCGACGATGTTCGGGTCGGCCCGCTTCGCGCCCTTGCGCTGCTCAGTCGCGGTCATCGGTGTCCTCCTCGTCCTTCGTGTCCTCGTGCGTGTCGCTGCTCCGGTTGCGTCCGCCCGTGCGCCTGGGAGGTCACCAGGTGGGCCGGTAGCCGGTCTTGATCTCCTGGCCGGGAACGCGCCACTGCGGTTCCTTGTCGACGGTCTTCGCGGTGATGCTGCGCAGCTTGCGGATGAGCCCGCCGTAGGCACCGCTCGCGAGGGTCGACACCGTGCTGCCGGGCGGCTCGTCCATGAACGGCATGAACTTGTCGGGGAAGCCCGGCATCGTGCAGCCGATGCAGATCCCGCCGACGTTGGGACACCCGCCGACGCCGTTGATCCAGCCGCGCTTGGGCACGTTGCACTTCACGACGGGGCCCCAGCAGCCCAGCTTCACCAGGCACTTGGGCGAGCCGTACTCCACTGCGAAGTCGCCCTGCTCGTAGTACCCGGCGCGGTCGCAGCCTTCGTGCACGGTGGCGCCGAACAGCCACGTCGGCCGGAGCGCTTCGTCGAGCGGGATCACCGGGTTGTCGCCGGCCACCTGGTAGAGCAGGTACAGGATCGTCTCGGAGAGGTTGTCGGGATGCACCGGGCATCCCGGGACGTTCACGATCGGCAGGCCCGCCTTCGAACGCCAGTCCCAGCCGAGGTAGTCGGCGACGCCCATCGCGCCGGTCGGGTTGCCGGCCATGGCGTGGATGCCGCCGTAGGTCGCGCACGTGCCGACGGCGAGGATGGCGGTCGCCTTGGGCGCCAGACGGTCGAGCCACTCGCTGGTGGTGATGGGCTGACCGGTGGCGGGGTCGTTGCCGAACCCGCACCAGTAGCCCTCTTCCTTGAGCGCCTCGTTCGGGATGGAGCCTTCGACGACGAGCACGAACGGCTCGAGCTCGCCCCGGTCGGCCTTGAACCACCACTCGATGAACGTGTCGGCCCCTTCGACGGGGCCGCACTCGTAGTCGATGAGCGGCCAGTGCACCGCCACCTTCGGGAGGCCCGGCAGCGCGCCGAGGACGATCTCCTCGATGCTCGGCTGCGTGGCTGCGGTGAGAGCGACGGAGTCGCCGTCGCAGCTGAGTCCCGCATTGATCCACAGGATGTGCAGGTCGGGTGCCGAGGTGTCAGGGACGGTGTTCGCGGCCACGTGGCGGCTCCGATCAGGACCTTCCGGCCCTCACGTCATCTCGTCGTGATCTCGTGTCCTCCGCAGTTGCGTGTTCACCGCGTCGCGCACGCGTCGGTCGTGCCGTGACGCGGGCTGTGCCTCAGCCCCGATTCCCCGCCGAGCGTGCGCTCAAACGTCGAGTGGTCAACCGAGGATCGTGGGCAGCGAGCTCGCGCTCCCGCTCACGAAGACGACGCCCATCACCAGGCTGAACACCGCCGTGAGCACCGAGATCGTGGCGTACAGGGGAAACCGCCGAGCGCTGCTGACGCGCCCGAACGTCGCGATCGTGGCGACGGCGGTGTTCGACAGGAGCAACCCGACGATGAACGACACGAGGATGCAGAGCCCGGCGACGGGACCCGACGCCCCCGCCGCACCGATGAACACCACCACCTGGGTGGGTGTCTCAGCACCCACGCCGTGGAGCGCACCGACGCCGAGGGCGCCGACCGAGCCCGGTCCCGCGAACGGATCGTCGGGGACCGGCAGCACGTGGCGGTGGCGGTGCCGGTGGTGGTGCTGGACCTCGTGCTCGTCGTGGCCGTCGTGCTCGTCGTGCGGCTGCGGCCCACGCCCGACGAGCGACGCGTGGATCCCGTGGGCGGACGCGACCGAGGAGTGGGTGTGGCCGTGTCCGACGTCGTGGCGATGCTCGTGATCGTGTTCGATCACGACGAACTCCTGGAGCTTCGGTCGGCCCAACCGCGCCCGCAGCATCGTGAAGGTTCGGTTGCACGCGGAGATCACGAGCATCCAGCGG